>JAYUSP010000558.1:0-8906 GCA_043755615.1 Betaproteobacteria bacterium | reverse complement strand
AAGCCGAGCTTTCTCAGGTCGGTCATGCGGGTTGGATAGAGCCGCCCGATCAGGTGATCACATTCATGCTGCACCACGCGGGCGTGGAAGCCGCTGGCTTCGCGCTCGATGGGCCGGCCCTGCGGGTCGAAACCGGCGTAGCGGATCTGCGTGAAGCGTGGCACCACGCCACGCAGGCCGGGCACCGACAGGCAGCCTTCCCAGCCTTCTTCAGCCGTGTCCGACAGCGGCGTGATCAACGGATTGATGAGCACCGTCTTCGGCACCGGTGGCGCGTCCGGGTAACGCTCGTTGTGTTCAAAGCCGAAGATCACCAGTTGCAGGTCGACGCCGATCTGCGGCGCTGCCAGGCCGGCGCCATTGGCCGCGGCCATGGTGTCGAACATGTCGGCGATCAAGGTGTGCAGCTCGGGGGTGTCGAACGCCAGCACGGGCTGCGCCACACGCAGCAGCCGGGGGTCGCCCATCTTCAGGATTTCGCGCACGGTCATGGCGGGGATTCACTCTCAATCGGGTTGGGTCGGAGGCGCCAATTATCGAGTCCGCCGGAGGCGATACTCAGTCCAGCCCTCGACACCCGAGATGATCACCCAGACCCACCACATCCCGCCCCGCGCGCTGATCCTGCTCGGCGTGCTGACGTTGGTGTGGGGCACAAACTGGCCGTTGTTTCCACTCGCGGTCAGGGAGGTTTCGGTGTGGACCTTCCGCGGCATCGCGGTCACGGTCGCCGGCTTGACGCTGCTGGCGGTGGCCAGGCTGCGCGGCCAGTCGCTGCAAGTGCCGCGCAAGGACTGGTTGACGATTGCCACGGCGACCTTTTTCTACCTCCTGCTGTGGAATATCGCCAGCACTTACGCTGCTGTTCTGATTCCTTCTGGCCAGGCCGCGATCCTCGGCTTCACGATGCCGCTGTGGGCGGCGCTGATTGCATGGGCGGTTTTTGGTGAGCGGCCGAACCGGCGCATCCAGCTCGCGATCGCGCTCGGCGCGTTCGGTGTCGGCCTGCTGATTTACCGCGGCGCCGACGCCTATGCGCGCGCGCCGCTGGGTTTTGCACTCGGCCTGCTCGCCGGGCTGGGCTGGGCGGTGGGCACGCTGATCCTCAAACGCCGCGGCGTGACGGTGCCGGTCACCGTGCTCACCGGCTGGCAGTTGATCATCACCGCGGTGCCCACCGTAGTCGGCGCATTGGTCCTTGCCGAAGGCCCCTGGTTCGTGCCTTCGTGGCAGAGCATCGCCGTCATCGGCTATATCGCGCTGGTGCCGATGTCGATCGGCAATGTCGCCTGGTTTGCGATCGTCGGCATGTTGCCGACCAACATCGCCGGGCTGTCGTCGATCCTGGTGCCGATCGTGGCGATGATTGCCGGCGCGGTGGTCCATGGCGAGCCGCTTGGCGCGCTGGAATGGGCGGCGATGGCTTGCTGCTGTGGTGGCCTGGCGCTGGCCTTGATGCAACCGCGCAGCGCCGGCGCGTAGTCCTTTCGGTTGCCTGGTCAGTTCGGAGCGTCACGCAAGTGCCGCCGCCTCAAGCGGTTGCCGCTGCTCACATTTGAAGCACGCGCCGGCATCCGCTCACATCGCGTCACCAATGCAGGGCTGACCGTTGCAAGCTGCCGGCCAAGTGCAACCGGCTGAAGCACATTTCCCGGCGTGGCGACCGAAGATCGCTTCGTCATGCAAGCACAAGCACAAGCCCACGCCCCTTTCGCCTCAAGCGCCGCAACTTCAGCCCATATCGGCGCCCGCTTGCTGCCGCTGATCCATGGCAGTTGGTGCATCCGCGAACTTGCGATCATGGGCACCTCGATCCGCGTCGAGCTTTGGGCCGACGACCGTGCCACCGGCGAGCGTGCCATCGCCGCGGTGATGGACGAGATGCACCGCATCGACCTCGCGATGAGCCCGCACAAGCCGGCCTCGGAGCTGTCACGCATCAACCGCCACGCTTTTCACGAACCGGTGCCGGTCAGCGCCGAGATGGTCGCGCTGCTCGGCCGCGCGCTGGAGTTTTCAGCGCTGTCCGATGGCGCCTTCGACATCACCTACGCCAGCGTCGGCCATCTCTACGACTACCGGCGCGGCATCAAACCCGACGACAGCACGCTGGCCCAGGCGCGCGCCGGCATCGGCTGGCAAAAGCTGCTGCTCAACCCGCACTTGCGCACGGTGCGCTTTGCAAACCCGCGCACGCAGATCGACCTTGGCGGTTTTGCCAAAGGCCATGCCGTCAACAACGCGGTGCGCATCCTGCGCGAACATGGCATCACCAACGCGATGGTTGCTGCCGGTGGCGACAGCCGCCTGCTTGGCGACCGCCGCGGCCGGCCCTGGATGATCGCCGTGCGTGACCCGCGCCGCCCCGGCGAGGTCGTTGCCGTGCTGCCGCTGGAAGACACGGCGATCTCGACCTCGGGCGACTACGAACGGTTTTTTTTCGGACGCGACGGCGAGCGCCACCACCACTTGATCGACCCCGCCACCGGTTGCGCATCCGCCGCGGTGCGCAGCGTGACGATCCTGGCCGACGACGGCCTGACGTCCGAAGCGCTGTCCAAATGTGTCTTCGTTCTTGGCCTTCAACGCGGTCTGGCCTTGGTCGAATCCCAGCCGGGTGTCGACGCCATCGTCGTCGATGCCGAAGGCGCCCTGCACTACTCGTCAGGCCTCGGGGGTGCGCGCAGCACCACCGACGCCGCCCCGCGCCAGTAGATCGGCCGGCCACCAGGCCGGCAGGTCGATGGCCGCGGGCTCATGGAGAGATGGATGCCTGAAGAATCATCGTTGGGCCGGTTTGCCGGCGGGCTGCTGTCGGCGACGCTTGCTGTGGCAACGCTTGGTGGCTGCAACGGCGGCAGTGGGAGTGCCGGTGGCGGCGTCGGCGTCACCGCGCAAGGCGAGGTGCCAATCGTTTATGCCAAGCGCGCCAGCACGCTGTCGATGAACCCGACCGACGGCGCGCCTTCGGCGCCCGGTGGCGACCTGATGCTGCGCGAAAAATCGTCGGCCAGCGCGCCCGAGCACAACCTCACCGCGCGATTCACACAAGGCCTGGGCGATGCGTCCGACCCCGAGGTTTCGTTCGACGGCAAGAAGGTCGTCTTTGCGCTGCGCTGCCCGGTGGCCAATACCGCGACGCTGCCCGACCAGCCAGCCACCAAGGCCTGCACGGGCCGCTGGAACGTCTGGGAATACGACACCACCGGCGCGACCCTGAGCACCGGCAAATTGCGCCGCATCACCGCGTCCACCGAGGCCGACGATGTCGACCCGGCCTTCCTGCCCGGCGGCCGCGGTTTTGTCTTCAGCTCCAACCGGCAGGAAAAATCCAGCCGCGCGCAGGCCCTGGGCGTGAGCTACTTCGCGCTCGACGAATACGAACGCGAGCGGGTGCTGAACCTGCACACGATGGACGCCAGCGGCGCGGCGATCACGCAGATCTCGTTCAACCAGAGCCACGACCGCAACCCGGTGGTGCGACCCAACGGCGACATCATGTTTTCGCGCTGGGAGCATGTCGGTCCGCGCAACCGGTTTGCGATCTTCCGCGCCAAACCCGACGGCACCGACATGTTTGTGCTGTACGGCGCGCACAGCCCGGGCAACAGCTTCCTGCATCCGCGTGACATGGACCCGAGCGGCCCCTACAAGGGCCATGTCTCGTCGTCGCTGATGTCGCTGTCCGGCACCCAGGAAGGCGGCGCGTTGATGTTCATCGACGCGGCCAACTACTCCGAGCAGAACACACCCGCCAACAGCAGCGTCGCTGCCGTCGGCGGGCAACGTGCGGTCACCGCACAGACACTGAACCAGGACCGCGGCCTGTCGCTCTACGGCCGCGTGACGACACCCTACCCGCTGTGGGACGGCACCAACCGCGTCCTCGTCTCGTGGCGGCCGTGCGAGGTCACGCGCAACGCGGTGATCGTCGCCTGCGCCACGCTGACCGCCGAAGAGATCGCGCGCCTGTCGATGGACGACCGCACTGACGCCGAAGCCGCTGCCGACGAGTTGCAGAACAATGTGCCGGCCAACTACGCCGTCTACATGGTCGACCCGGCGTTGCAGACCTGGCTCATCGTCGCCGCGCCGCCGGCCGGCTTCATGTTCACCGACCCGGTACCGCTGCTGGCGCGGACCGAGCCGAACACCCCGCCGCCGACGACGATCGACCCGGTGCTTGCTGCCAGCGGCATGGCCCTGATCGAAGTGCGAAGCGTCTACGACACCGACGGCCTGCAACGCATGGGCGAGCCGATGTTGACCGCTGCCGACCTGCCCGCCGGCTGCGCGCTGGGCATCGCCAAGACACGCTCCACCGACCCGATGGATACACGCTCGGAAGTCGCCGACCTGATCCGCATCAAGGACCCGGCCGACGCCGCCTACGGCTGCGCGCCGGCGCGTTTTGTGCGCGCCACCCGCGCCGTCGCGCCGCCGGCCAGCATGATGGGCACCCGCGGCACGATCGGCGAAACCGACTTCGAGCAGCAGCAGATCCTGGGTTACGCGCCGGTCGAACCCGACGGCTCCTTCAAGCTGCAAGTGCCGGCCGACGTGCCCCTGGCGCTGGCCATCGTCGACGCCCAGGGGCGTGGCATCCAGACCCATCTGAACTGGATCCAGGTGCGCCCTGGCGAGCGCCGCACCTGCGACGGCTGCCACAGCCCGCGGCGCGGCGCGGCGCTCAACTCCGGCGCCGTCGTCAACACCATGCCCGCCGGCCTGAACCGCGCGCTGTCGGCGTCGCACCAGAGCGGCGAGACGATGGCCAGCCTGCGCACCCGGCTCGACGCGTCGCTGCTGTCGCTAACGACCGACATGGTGTACACCGATGTCTGGGCCGACACCAGCCGGCCCGGCGTCAAGGCGCGCGCACCGATCAGCATCCGCTACACCGGCAACGCCGATCCCGCCAACGACCTCGTCACCGCGGCGCCGGTGAACGGCATCGTCAACTACCCCGACCATGTCGCGCCGCTGTGGACGCGCAATCGCGGCGCCAATACCTGCACCGCCTGCCACGCCGACGCGGCCAGGCTCGACCTGCGCGCGACCACCGCCGGCACCGGGCGGGTTGTGTCCTACGACGAGTTGTTGATCGGCGACCCGGTGCTCGACCCCATCACCGGTCAGCCCCAAACCCGTGTCGAAGACGGCGTGGCTGTCGTCGTGCGCGGGCCAGCGCTCGTCGAGACCGGCGCCGGTGGCGCGGCCGGCCTGGCGCGTTCGAGCCGGCTCACCGAGATCCTGTTCGGTGAATCGCTCAAGGCCGATGCGGCAGCGCGCACTGCGCACCCGGCGCCACCCAGCACCGCGCCCGACCACAGCAGAATGCTCAACGCGGCCGAAAAGCGCGTCGTCGTCGAGTGGATGGATCTTGGCGGCCAGTACCTCAACAACCCCTTCGACGCCAACCGCGGCGTGCGTGCGATCACCGGCTTGAGCGAAGCCACTTTCGAGTCGAAGGTCTGGCCGCTTTTGAAATCCACCTGCGCCGGCTGCCACGCGCCAGTGGGCAGCTCGGGCGCCGCCGCGGGTGCGCCCAAGCGCAGCAACCGCTTCGTGCTCACCGGCGGCCTCGAGGGTGACTTCGGCAACACGCTGTCGATGGTTTCCGACACCTGCAATGCGGCGTCGAACCGGCTGCTCGCGATGCCGTCGACGGTGCCCCATCCGTCGGGCGCGACGACCGCCGCGCTGCCAGTGGGCAGTGCCGGCTACACGGCCTTGAGCAACTGGATCAGCAACGGATGTGGAAGATGACCGCCCCGAGGCCGACGACAGACGTCGTCCGCCATCCGGCTTGCAGGCCGGATGGCCCTCGCCAGCCACAAAGCCCCTTTCGGGCCTTTGTGCGCGGGCTCAGCCCCCCGCGGGGATCAAGCAAAGTGGCGGAGCCACGTTTGCTCGAGAACCGGCGGCATCGACAGGCCCTGCTGGCGCTGACCGTTGTTGCCCTGCTCGGGGCCTGCGGCGGTGGCGACGCCAACCCCTTCGGCAACCCGGCGACGATCGACAACCCAGCCGGTGCGCCGGGTGGGAAATTGTCGTTTGCGTACTTCCAGAAATGCATCAACCCGATCTTCCTGGCGGCGCTGCAATCCAACGTCGGCGGCGTGGTCTCGACCAACAGTTGCGCCGGTGCTGGCTGCCATGACAACAGCACCGGCACCGGAGGTGCGTTCCGGGTCGTCGCCGCGGCCACCGAAGTCGACATCAGCGACCCGGCGAATACGCCCGAGGTCGTGCGCACGACCGAGATCTACCGCAATTTCTATTCGTCACTCGGCGAGACCCTGCCCGGCGCGCCGGCACAGAGCCGCTTGCTGAACAAGCCGCTGGTGCGTGGGGTCCTGCATGGCGGCGGTCTGATTTTCGACAGCGAGGACGGTATCAACGCCAAACGAATCCGATATTGGATCAGTCGCCCCTCGCCGCTGGGCCAGGACGAGTTCAGCAACGCCGGCAACAGCATGTTCACACCGGCTGACCCCAAGACCGGCAGTTGCAACTCGGAATGACCTCCTGATCCCATGATGAGCTGCCGCCTGTTGATCGTGACCTTTGCACTCGCCGCGGCGCTCGGTGCCTTCGGCGCGCACGCCAGCGACAAGCTCGAACCGACCCAGGCGCTGCAAGTCACTGACCCTTACCTTGAGCTGCACACCGGCCCCGGCCGCGGCTTCCCGGTCTTTCACGTCGCCGCAAGCGGCGAGTCGGTGTTGATCGTGTTGCGCCACACCGACTGGTTCAAGGTGCGCACCACGGGCGGCAAGGAAGGCTGGGTGCAGCGCAAGCAGCTCGAGTCGACATTGACCCAGGCGGGCGAGCGCAAGCGCTTTCGCGATGTGCTCGTCGACGACTACCTGCGCCGGCGCATCGAGCTTGGCGCGGCAATCGGCCGCTTCGGCGGTGAGCCGGGGTTGAAGGTCTGGTCGAGTTGGCGGCTGGCCGAGACGATCAGCATCGAAGGCACGATCGGCCAGGTCCAGGGCCTGTATTCGGGCACCGACTTCTGGCACCTGAACCTGCACACCGAACCCTGGGGCCACCAGCGCCTGTCACCGACCTTCGGCATCGGCTTCGGCCGCTTCAACAACCTGCCCAACACCAGCCTCGTCGGCGCGCTGCCCACCGACGCCAAGCTGGCCAACGCCACGATCGGCCTGCGCTGGCACATCAGCGAACGATTCGTCGCGCGCGCCGACTACAGCGTCTACACCGCCTACATCGCCAACACACGCAGCGGCGAGTACCGCGCAATCAAGGCCGGCTTGTCATTTTTCTTCTGACCCCACCGCGCACGCCCGCCAACAACAACCGCCCGAATGGACCCACGATGACGCCCACGATCCCGCCAACGATGCCGCTGAAACGGCTGCGCCGTTCCTTCATCGCCGCCGCGGCGTTCGCCGCGGCTGCATGGCCTGCCCTTGCGCAGACCGCAGCGTCTCCAGCGCCGGCTGCACCCGGCGCCCGCGAGCAGGTCATCGTGCCGCAGGTTGACCGGCGTGATGTCAGGGTGCCGCGGTTTCCGTCCAAGGACTTCGAGATCGGTTTGTTCGCCGGCACGTACTCGGCGCAGAACTTCGGCACCAGCGCGGTCGCCGGTCTGCGCCTGGGCTATCACATCACCGAAGATTTCTTCGTGCAGGCCAACCTCGGCCAGACCAAGGTCAGCGACGAGCTCTTCCGCCAGGTGCTGCCGGGTGGCATCTTCACCAGCGACAAAGCCCGGCTGAAGTACATCAACCTGTCGGCTGGTGTGAACGTGCTGCCGGGTGAAATCTTCATCGGCCGCAACAACGCCAAGGCCTCGGCGGTCTACCTCACCGGCGGTGTCGGCACGACAACCTTCAACGACCAGAAGCGGCAGACGATCAGCCTCGGGCTGGGCATGCGCGTGCTCTTCAGCGACCGCGTGGCGATGAATGTCGATCTGCGCGACCACATCTATTCGCTCGACCTGCTCGGCAAACGCCAGAGCACACAAAACGTCGAGCTGACGGCTGGCATGTCCTTTTTCTTCTGACCACAGGCCCCAAGGATGAACCGACTGCGTCGACTTCTTCTCACCCCTGCGTTGTTCGCAGTCGGCGCCTCGCTGGCCAGTTTCAGCAGCGCCGCGGTGGCGCCGCCAAGCACCGCGCCGGACTTCACGCTGCGCAGCAGCGAGGGCCACAACCTGCGCCTGCATGAGCAGCGTGGCCAGATCGTGATGGTCAACTTCTGGGCCAGTTGGTGCGCGCCGTGCAAGGTCGAGCTGCCCCACCTGAACCGGCTCTACGACAAATACCGCGCTTCGGGTTTTGTGCTGCTTGGCGTGAATATCGACGAAGACCCGCGCCTGGCCGCCAGCATCGCGCAGCGCATGGGTTTGAAATTCCCGATCCTGCTCGACAGCGACAAGGCCGTCGCCAAGCGCTACGACCTCGGCACGATGCCGTCGACAGTGATCATCGACCGTGATGGTCGGGTGCGACAAGTCCATCTCGGTTACCGCGACGGGCTCGAGGCGATCTACGAAAAGCAGGTGCGTGACCTGCTCAGGGAGTGAGCCGATGCACCGTGCCAGTCGCCTCACCCGCCTGCTTCTCATCACCTTCACGACGTCGCTCACCGGCTGCGCGGTGCAGCCCTGGGTCAAACCTTACGAGCGTGAGCGCCTGGCCGACCCGGTGATGCAGTTCTCGCGCCACGCACTCGCCGAGCGTCACCGCACGCATGTCTACGACGTGCGCGAAGGCGCCCGCGGCGCCACCGGCGTGCAAGGGGGCGGCTGTGGCTGCAACTGAAATCCTGCGCCGCTGGATCGGCAGCACGCTGCGTGGCGTGGCAGCCCTGTTCGGCGGGTTGCTCGCAGTCGGCGCGGCCAAGGCCGTGGACCTGCCCGAGGACCG
>JAYUSP010000557.1:0-2979 GCA_043755615.1 Betaproteobacteria bacterium | reverse complement strand
GCGCGCCGTTGAACAATCTTGACCCCGACAAAGTGGTCGCGCTCGGTGCCGCGATCCAGGCAAATGTGCTGGCGGGAAACCGCGCGGCCGATGATCTCTTGTTGCTCGACGTGATCCCGCTCTCACTAGGCTTGGAAACCATGGGAGGCCTCGCTGAGAAAGTCATTCCGCGCAATTCAACGTTGCCGATCGCCCGCGCGCAGGAATTCACCACGTTCAAGGATGGCCAGACGGCGATGGCGATTCATGTCGTGCAGGGTGAACGCGAGCTGGTCGCCGACTGCCGCAGTCTGGCGCGTTTCGAGCTGCGTGGTTTCCCAGCGCTGGTGGCCGGCGCGGCGCGCATCCGCGTCACTTTTGAAGTCGATGCTGATGGGCTGCTCAGCGTCTCGGCACTCGAACTCGGCTCGGGCGTCGCCGCCTCGGTGGTCGTCAAACCCAGCTACGGCCTTGCCGACGACGATATCGCGCGCATGCTCAAGGAAGGATTTGCCCATGCCGACGGCGACATGGCAGCACGCAGCCTGCGCCAGGCGCGGGTCGAGGCCGAGCGCATGGTGCTCGCCACGAGGGCCGCGATCGCCGCCGATGGCGACTTGCTGACGACCGCAGAGCTTGGCCAGATCGAGAGCCTCATCATGTCGACCGTTAGCGCTGCCGAAGACAGCGACCATGCCGCGACCGACGCCGCGGTCGAGGCACTCGCCGCGGGCACCGAAGAATTTGCCGCAGCGCGCATGAACCGCGGCATCCGCGCGGCGCTGACCGGCCGCAAGCTCGAAGAAGTCTGAAGCCGCATGCCGATCATCCACATCCTGCCGCACGCTGAACTCTGCCCCGCCGGCGACAGCATCGAAGCGCCTCGCGGCACGTCGATCTGTGAAGCGCTGCTCGACAACGGCATCGCCATCGAACATGCCTGCGAGTTGAGCTGCGCCTGCACGACCTGCCATGTCATTGTCAAGGCCGGCCTGGGTTCGCTCGGCGAGATGGACGAATCCGAAGAAGACCTGCTCGACCGCGCCTGGGGCCTGACACCGACCTCGCGCCTGTCCTGCCAGGCGATCATGTCCGACCAGGACGTGACGATCGAGATCCCGAAGTACACGATCAACCACGCGCGCGAAAACCACTGACCAAAACGCCTGACGGGCCAGCACGCAAGACGCGAGCCCCGTCGCTCGCGCGAAGGGGCTCAAGGGCAGGCGGTCAGCCGGGCAGCGGAGACTGCAAAGCGCACTTGACGCGGGGGGTGCGCATCTTCAGCGGTGAACGGCGTGCCATCTCAGCGCGGTGCGTGGATCGGTCAGTTGTCCCAGTACCAGATGGCCCCGTAGAGATTGCGGGTCGTGGCGTCGCGGAAGAAGATCCCGGCCTCGCGATAGTCGCTGGTCGATTCGGTCAGCGGCGTCACTGCGGTCGCGCCGCAGCGCGGGTTGGGGTTGGTCCCCGAATTTGCGGTCGAGCTCGAGAGGCTGGCGCCTGAAGCCGCACCCGCGAACCTGAACGCCGTCGCGCTCAGGTCGCCAAACGCCATCGGCTCGAAGTCGATTCGTGCACGGTGGGAGTAGTTGGCGTTCTCGCCCTGAACATTGTTCAGTTGCTGGAAGTTTCCACCGAAGAGATAGCCCGAGCTCACATAGGTGCCGGCCGCTGCCGCCCAACTCAGCACCGGGCTCAACGCCGACAACTCGCCGGCACCGCTGCCGGCGGGTTTGAGGAAGCTTTCGATGAAGCTCGCGGCCATCGTCGGCCAGGCCTTGCCGGTGCCCATCGCCGCGTTTTCGGCACCCGTGCCGGTGCGCACGTAGAGCACTTCGTCGGGCTCGTCGGAGAGGGCGGCGAAGCGGAAGATTTCGACCTTGTACTGGCTCCACGCAGCAAGGGTGGCCGCCTGGTTCGCCACCGGCGCAGGCGAGTAATCCTGGAACGCGACGCTGGTGTCGGTGAGCACCGGAGTGGGCATCGCCAAGGCGCTACCGTCGAGCCGCGCCGCGTCGAGCACAAAGTCGGTTGCCGAGCCGCCGGTCCAGAAGATGAACTGGCCCGCTTGAGTGCGCGTGCTGCCGTTCTGGCGCGTGATGGCCATGCGGTCGTCGGTGGCGCAGCGCTGCGATCGAAACAGCGTCACTCCGGCCGTGGGCAGGCCCGGGCCAGTGAAGCGAACGCTGCGAATCGTGGCCGTGTCGCCTGCGGTGAGGTCGAACGCCAGGCGCAGCGAGGACTCGAATCGGTCGGTCAGGAAGTAGGGATCGACCGTCGAACCCGGCGCCGCGCCGCTGCGGTTGACGGCCAGCTTGCGGTACATGCGCGGGTCGACAAAGGCGCGGTAAGGGCGCTGGTTGCCGACCAGCTTCCAGACACCGCCGACTTTGCCCAGCACCCAATCGGTGCTGGTCGCCTGGCCGCTCGCAGTCGTCATCGGATATCGCACGACGACGCAGCTGGCGTCGTTGCAGTACGGATGCTTGAAGGTCTTGGCGTCGGTGTAGCGTGGCGCCGCGGCCGTGAAGACGACGCGGGCTGTACCGAAGCGCGCATTGCTCATGAACGATTTTGCGAGCAGGTTCTGGCCGACCTCCTCGGCCCAGTTGCGGCCATTGGAGCGCCAGTCGGCGACGTCGGGGCGGCAGGCCTCGACGACCGCGGTGACGATGCCCGCTGCATCGAGCGTGACACGTTGCGCCAGCGGCAGCGCAAGGCAGGCCTGCATTTCCTGGCCGATCTGCGCCAGGTTCGCCGCCGTCGGCAGGTCAGCGGCCGGCGCTGAAGGTGGCAGGGTCGGCACGACGCTGGGCGTGGTCATCTGTGCCGCGGTCAGCACGACGCTGGCCGGCACGCCACTTTCACCCACCGGTGCGGCGCTGTTGACGATGCTGATGCCGCTGGCCGAGACCGCGACCTCGAGGCGGTCGAGCACTGCGTCGATGCCGCTGCCATTGGCGTTGAAGGCCGTGCTCAACGGGTTGAACCCGCTGC
>JAYUSP010000556.1:0-8951 GCA_043755615.1 Betaproteobacteria bacterium | reverse complement strand
GCCACATCAGGTCGTTGCGCGAGCGGCCGGCACCCAGCGGGTTGGGGTCGTAGTGCAGGCCGTTGATGAAACCCTGGTTGGCGACCAGCGCGTCGCCGCTGTCGAACGGGCTGCCGCCGCGCACCGCATCGCGCGCAAACGGGCTGAAGCTGCCGATGCCGCTGCCGTTGAGGCTCCACATCGAAGCCTGCACGAAGCGCGCGCCGCCGGCGACTTCGCCGAAGTCCCAGCCTTCGCCGAGCAGTTGCACGTCTCGCCCGGCCGCGGCCTTGACCTTGACTTTCAAGTCTTCCATCACCGCGCGCGGCTGGTGGCCCATGATGTCGAAGCGGAAAGAGCTGATCTTGTAGTCGCGCGCCCAGGTGATGACCGAGTCGATCATCAGCTTGCCCATCATCGCGTTTTCGGTCGCGGTGTTGTCGCAGCAGGTCGAGGTCTCGACGGCGCCGGCTGCATTCAGGCGGTGGTAGTAGCCGGGCACGATGCGGTCGAGCACCGACTTTTCGTTCTGACGCGAGGCGCTGGTGTGGTTGTAGACCACATCCATGCCAACGCGCAGCCCGGCGTCGTGCAAGGCCTTGACCATGGCGCGGAATTCGACGATGCGCTTGGCGCCATCGGCCGCGTCGCTGGCGTAGCTGCCTTCAGGCGCGGTGAAATGCCAGGGGTCGTAGCCCCAGTTGAAGCAGTCGGCGCCGGCGCTGGCGGCCACCGTTGCTTGCTGGGTTTCGGCGTCCGCCGCGCCCGCCGGCGCCGGTGTCGTACAGCCGCTTTCGGGCACGCTGGCGATGTCGAAAACCGGCAGCAGGTGGACGTCGGTCAGGCCGGCGTCGGCCAGGCCCTTGAGGTGCTTCATGCCGTTGGCGCCGCTCTCGGTGAAGGCGCCAAACTTGCCGCGGTTGGCCGCGGTGACGCTGCTGTCGTTGGCCGAGAAGTCGCGCACATGCAACTCGTAGATGACCATGTCGGTGGCCGCTGTCACCTTTGCCGGCGGCAGGCTCGCATCCCAGCCGGCCGGCTTGAGCGTGGCAGCGTTGAGGTCGGCGATGTAGCTGCGTCTGGAGTCGGTGGTCAGGCTCAGCGAGTAGGGGTCGGTGACGAGGTTGCGAACCACGCCGACGCCGCGCACAAAGACGTCGACGGCAAAGCGGTAGTACTTGCCGCCAAGGTTGCCGGTGCGGCTGGCCGACCAGACGCCGGTGCTTGTGTCGAAGACCATCTCGTCGACCGTCACCGCGTTGCCGCTGCCGCTGTCGTAGCTGAAGACCTTGACCTTCTGCGCGCTTGGCGCCCAGAGTTTGAAGCGCGTCGTGCCACCCGCGCCGCCGTCGATGGTCGCGCCCAGGTCGCCGACGCTGGCCGCCGCGGCGTAGAGGTCGTCGAAGGCGCCGGCGGTCTGCGTCGTGGTCGCGTTTTGCACCTTGCCAGCGGCATCTTCCTGCACCAGCACGAGCTGCTTCCTGTGCAGTTCGGGCAGCGCGGCCAGGTCGGCGGCCTTGACCGCAAACACGGCGCCGGGTGACAGCCATTTGAAACGTTCGGCAGCGCCGGCCGGCACCGCGCCGGCGTACACATCGAGCGTGATCGAGCCGTCGGCGCCGCTGACGGCTTCGTCCTTGCGGGCCTTCACCTGGCCGGTGGCGGAGTGGTAGAGCTTGACCACGCCCGACGAGTCGATGCGCGGCCACTTGATGAGCTGCTTGTTGAGCCAGACACCACGCGCCTCGCTCAGCGATGACGAGCGCAGGTCGGGCGCCGTGGTGTAGACGGCGGCGTCCTGCTGCACGATCCAGACTTCACCGACCTGGTTGACGATCTTCAGGTTGCCGAACTCGACCTTGATATTGTCGTTGCGGCCGTCCTTGTCGTTTTCATTCGGCGCCAGGCCGTGGATGATGAATTCGAGCGCGCGCCGGTTGCTGTCGCCCTGCGGGTTGAGCACGGGGATGTCAAACACCACCTCCGACGGGCTCGCGCTGTGGCCCGGCATCTGGGCAAAGGGCACCGCGTTGCCCCACTGGTCGATCGTCACGCCGGCCGGCAAGCGCGAGGTGTCGATGCCGTTGGCGGCCCACAGGTGCAGGCCCCAGCCAGCGTAGTCGGCGCCAAAGCGTTTGTAGTGGACCCGCACGGTGACGATGTCGGGCGCAGAGGCGCCGCTCGGGTTGCTGGTGTAGGTGACCCCGTCGCCCTGGATGCGCCAGATCACGTTGGCGCCGGCGAGCAGCGCAAAGCTCTGGTCGGCACCCCCATGGTCCTTGTCGTCGCCCTTGTGGAAGAGATAGCCGACATTGCCGGTGGGCTGGGCCAGGGGCACGTTATAGACGGCACCAAAGCTGTCGCTGCGGGTCACGTTGTGGCCGCTGTTCCAACCCGGGTCGACGCCGGCACCGAAGGTGTGGATCTGCCAGCCGGTGTAGATGCCGTCAGTGCGCTGGTAGTGCACGGTGAGCGATGTCGCACCACCTCCGCCGCCACCGCCGCCACCACCGGATCCACCACCGTCGGCATCCGCCGGCACCGCTTGCAGGATCGTGGCATGTGCGGTGGCGTTGCCGATCGCCAGGTTCGGGTCGACGACTACCGGTGGCGGTGGCGGCGGCACCGGCGCGGGGTCGCCACCACCACCACCGCAGGCGGCCAGGGTCAGTGCCGCGGCCAGCGCGGCCAGCGCGGCCACTACGGCGCGCGCCTGTGGCAACGAGACCGGGCGCGAGAAGGTCGAGATCCAGGAAGGCATCAGGGACATGGGAGGCTTTCGGGTCAGGGCGAAAAAACGAGTGCGAGGAAGCGGCAGCACGGCAACGCGCGAAGGGCCGGCACGGGGCGGACTCTCAGAGCGTGAGAGTTTTTCGGGCGTGCCCGAGCAGCGCGCCAGAACGCACCTGATCTAGGCGCAAAGCACAGCCATAGCTCGGGCTATGGCGAGCATTTGCAACGACGAGCAGGGGTGTTCTGGCGTGATGAGCGGGCATGAAAGAAAGACTCTCACGCTCTCAGTCCACGACCCAGACCACCGCCGTCCGCGGCGGGATCGTGAAGCGGCCGCCTTCGGCGACATAGCTGGCCGTCGTGGCGCGCTGGTCGGCAGCGCCTGCTGCGCGGTGTACCGGATGCAGCACAAAGCGGCGGCCTTTGAGCGCATCGATGGTCAGCGTCTGCGCGACCTTGTCGACATTGATCAAGTAGAGCAGTTCGGCGAACCCGGCGCCGGCCAGTCCGCGGCCGTCAAGATGCCCGGCGATGACGGTCGGCAGCTGTGCGGGCCCGGTGTTGTGGAAGCGCAGCCGCGCCTTGATGTCGTCGGCGCTGGACAGGCGCAGCAGGGCCGTGCCGGCGCGGATTTTCAGCAGGTCCAGAAAGGCGTCGCGGGTCCAGCGGATCTCGGCCGGCGTCGGTTTGATGCTCGCATCGGCGAGCAGCGGTTTGATCACCGGCCAGCTCACGAAGTTGTCGCGCCGGGGCGGCAGGCCGGTGCCAAAATAGTTGTCGCTGAAGGTCCAGTCGATGCGGTTGAACCAGTCGCCGGAATCGTAGCTGTTGCGGTCCATCGACTTGCTGCGCAGCATCTCCTGGCCGGCGTGGAAATAGGCCACGCCCTGGCTGAAAGCGACAAAGGCATTGCCCAGGTGCTGCGCCCGCGCGCGGTGTTCGCGGCTGGTGCTGCCGGGCATTTTGTAGACCAGGCTGTCGAAGACGGTGGCGTTGTCATGGTTCTCGACATAGTTCACCACCTCGCCCGGCTGCACGACATAACCGGCGGGCTGGTTGCCGTAGCCGATGCGATCCAGCGTTAGCTCTGCGCCTTGGTGGGTTTGCAGAACAAAGCTGCGGATCGACCCGGCCATGCCGGCGCGCACCAGGTCGGCGGCGCGCAGCAACTCGTCGCGCCCGCCCTTGTCTGCGGCAGCGGCGACGCTGTTGCGGTCGTAGTGCAGGCCATTGAGGTAACCCTGGTTGATGACCTGGGCGTTGACCGACTCGTCGACATTGCCGCCGCGCAGCGCGTCGCGCAAGCGGTCATTGAAGGTGCCGATGCCGGTGCCGTTGAGTTGCAACTGCGAGGCCTGCACGAAGCGCTTGCCGTCGACCACTTCGCCAAAGTTCCAGCCCTCGCCGATGAGCTGGATGTGGCGGCCGGCGGCCGCGTCGACGGCCTTGCTCAGGCGTTGCATCGCGTCACGCGGCTGGTGGCCCATGAGGTCAAAGCGAAACGAATCGATGCGGTAGTCACGCGCCCAGACCACCGCCGAATCGATCATCAGCTTGGCCATCATGCGGTGTTCGGTGGCGGTGTTGTCGCAGCAGGTCGAACGTTCGACCGCGCCCTTGCCATCGAGCCGGTGGTAGTAGCCGGGAACGATGCGGTCGAGCACCGACTTCGCATGCTGGCCGCTGGCGGTGGTGTGGTTGTAGACCATGTCCATGCCCACACGCAGGTTCATCCGGTGCAGCGCCTGGACCATGCTGCGGAACTCGACGATGCGCCGCCCGCCGTCGTGGGCGTCGCTGGCAAAGCTGCCCTCGGGCGCCGTGAAATGCCAGGGGTCGTAGCCCCAGTTGTAGCAGTCGGTATCGGCCACCGCGGCCACCGCGGCTTGCTGGCTTTCGCTGTCGGCTGCGCTGTCGGCCGCGCTGTTGACTGCGCCGCTGATCTGCGGCGTGACGCAGCCGCGCTCGGGCACGGTCGCGAGGTCGAATACCGGCAGCAGGTGGACATCGGTCAGGCCCGCATCGGACAAGGCGCGCAGGTGTTTGACGCCGTTCGATGCGCCTTCAGCAAAGGCGCTGTATTTGCCGCGCCGCGCGGCATCGACGGTCGCATCGTTGATCGAAAAGTCGCGCACATGCAGCTCGTAGATGACCATGTCGGTCTGCGCCTTGACGCGGCCCGGCCGCGGCGTTGCATCCCAGCCCGGTGGCTTGAGTTGGGCTGCGTTCAGGTCGACGGCCAAGCTGCGCTGCGAATCGGCGTTCAGGCTCAGCGAATAGGGGTCGGTGACGCGGTTGCGCACGAGGCCGACGCCGGGGACAAAAACATCGACCAGGTAGACGTAATACGCCCCCGCGGCGGGGCCGGCGGGCGGCATGCGCGCACTGGAGGCCGCCGCGCGCCAGATGCCGGTGCGTGCATCGCGATGCATCGGCAGCAGCGCGCTTGCCGGCGCATCGGGGCCGTTGAAAAGGCACAGCGCGACGCGCTGCGCGGTGGGCGCCCAGACCTTGAACTGCGCACCTTGTGGCTTGAAAACGGCACCCAGATCGGGCACCGATTCGGCCGCCGCATACAACGCGTCGATCGCGCCGGCGGCCTGCAAGTGGGTCGCGGCGACGACGGCGCCGCTGGCGTCCTCTCGCACCAGCAGCATCTGGCCGCGGTGCCATTGCCGCAGCCGCTGGGCTGCCGCGTCAGGCAGCGCCAGGGTCACCCCCGCGCCGAGGTGGCCGTAACGCAGCGGCAGGGGGCCGGTGTCGGCGCGGCTCGCCAGCAGCAGCGTGTCGCGGGCGCCGCGCGCCGGCGCGCCGAATGTGATTTCGATGCCGCCTTGCGGCGCGTGCAGCAGGCGGTAGCGCCCTTCGTTGACGGCTTCGGTCTGCCAGCGCAGCCGGCCGCCGTCGAGCCAGACGGCAACGGCTGCGCGCGCCGGTTCAGGCAGCGCCGGGCTGCCCGCAAGCAGCGTCTGATGGCCGGCGTCGCAGGCACTGCGCTGCGGCGCCGCAATCGCCGCCGCCGCCTGCGCCCAGGTGGCGCTGGTGCAGGCGAGCAGCGCCGCGGCAATCAGCCGCCAGACGCCCGTGGCAGGGGTCGGCGGCGCAAAAGCGGCGGGCAGTCGCGCAGGCGGGCACGCAGGCAGGGTCGGCATTGGTCCGAGCCTATCGGAGTAAAACTACATGGCCAATCAGGGTTGGCCCGAGCCTGGAATAAAAACTCTCCCTCTGTGCGCCGACTCTGATCGCCGCTACGATGTAGGACAACTACATTTACGCCAGCGTCGAAAGCTCCAAGATGAAGTATCGATCGCGACTCTTGTCCGTGTCGGCGTCGGCTGTGCTGCTGGCGCTGGCGGCCACCGCGGTGGCCCACAGCGCCGCCCCACCGCCCATCGCCCTGACCCCGGTCGCTGCGACCAAGCCGCGCCACCAGCTGCCAGCCGGCTGGGAACATGGCGCGTTCATGGAAATTTTTGTGCGCGCGTACCAAGACAGCAACGGCGACGGCATCGGCGACCTGCGTGGCCTGACCTCGCGGCTGGACTATCTGAAAGACCTCGGCATCAAGGGCCTGTGGCTGATGCCTGTCACCCAAAGCGCCGACCGCGACCACGGTTACGCGACCACCGACTTTCGCGCCATCGAGCCCGACTACGGCACGCTGGCCGACTTTGACGACTTGCTCAAACAGGCGCACCGGCGCGGCATCGGTGTCATCGTCGACTACGTAGTCAACCACGCGGCCGCCGAGCACCCGCTGTTTGTCGATGCCCGCCAGCGCCGCGACAGCCCCTACCGGCCCTGGTTCGTCTGGTCGGAAACGGCCCCGCCCGGCTGGGACATCTGGGGCAAATATCCCTGGTACCACGTCGGCGCGCAGCCCTGGTTGTTCAAGGGCGACGTCAAGGACATGCCGCTGGCGGGCGCCGATGCACGCGACTTTTTCTTCGGCACCTTCGGCCCGCACATGCCCGACTTCGACCTGCGCCGCCCGGAGGTGCTGGCGTACCACGAATCGAGCCTGCGCTTCTGGCTCAACCGCGGCCTCGATGGTTACCGGCTCGACGCGGTGCCGCATCTGGTTGAAACCGACGCCAAGAACTGGAACGACCAGCCCGAGAGCCGGCGCCTGACCAAACATCTGCAATCGCTGATCAAGGAGTTCCCCGGCCGCTATGTCGTCTGCGAAGCGACCGCCGAGCCACAGGACTACGGCGACCCCGCGGTCTGCGGCGGCGCGTTTGCGTTCGGCTACACCCACCACTTCATCGGCGCGGCGCAGGGCAAAACCGAGTCGGTGCGCCGGCTGGCCGACTACTACCGCAGCGCCCGGCCGACGATGGCCACCTTCCTGTCCAACCACGATATCTTTGCCGGCCGGCGCCTTTGGGATCAGCTCGCCGGCAACGCGGCGCAGTACAAACTCGCCGCCGCCGGCTACCTGCTGCAGCCGGGCACGCCGTTCATCTATTTTGGCGAAGAGGTCGGCATGGCCGGCTCGACGGCTGCAACGGCCGATGGCCCGCTGCGCTCGCCGATGAGCTGGACCGCCGACCCCGCGCGCGCTGGCTTTACCAGCGGCACCCCGTTTCGCCCGATCGCGCCAAATGTGGCCACCCACAACGCCGACACGATGGCCCGCGACCCGGGCTCGATCCTCAATTTCTACAAAACAATGCTCAAGCTGCGCAACAGCCATCCGTCGATCGCGCGTGGCAGCTTCGAGAATTCTTTTGCCGATGGCGCGGTACTCGGTTTCCAGCGCCGCTTCGGCGCCGACCACACGCTCGTGCTGATCAACTACGGCGACGTTGCAGTCACCGCCGCTGCCGCCGGTCTGCCGGCCGGCGCGCGCCTGCGCTCGGCCTACCCCGCAGCGGCCAAGCCCGCGCGTGCCGACCACACCGGCAGCGCGCGCATCGAGCTGCCGCCGCAGTCGGTGCGGGTCTACACGGTTCGGCCTTGACCGCCGCGCCGTTGCCGGGCACCGAGCCGGTCGCCGCGCGCGACGGCGGCAGCAGTCTGGCGAGCGACTGGCATCGCGGCGCCTTCATGCAGATCTTCGTGCGTGCTTACCGGGATGGCAACGGTGACGGCATCGGCGACCTGCGTGGCCTGATCTCGCGCCTGGACTATCTGGCTGATCTGGGGGTGCGTGGCCTGTGGCTGATGCCGATCCATCCTTGCCAGGACGGGGACCATGGCTATGCCGTCACCGACTACCGCGGCATCAACCCCGACTACGGCACGCTGGACGATTTTGACGAACTGCTGCGCCAGGCGCATGCGCGTGGCATTGGCGTCATCATCGACTACCTGATCAACCACAGCGCGGCAAGACATCCGCTGTTCATGGCTTCGCGATCGAGCCGCGACAACCCGTACCGCGACTGGTATCTCTGGCAAGACGAGCCGCCTGCCGGCTGGCAGATCTACAACGCCGACCCCTGGCGGCACGACTCGACGGGCGCCTACTTCGCGGCCTTCTCGCGCCAGATGCCCGACTTCAATTGGCGGCACCTCAATGTCGCTGCCTGGCACCACGACAACCTGCGCTTCTGGCTCAACCGCGGTGTCGATGGTTTCCGCTTCGACGCCGTCGGTCACCTCGTCGAAAACGGCCCCGACGCCTGGGATTGCCAGCCGGAGAACATGCGCCTGATGGCCGACATCCGCAGGCTGCTCGACGCTTACACGCAGCGTTTCATGGTCTGCGAGATTCCCGGTGAACCACAAAGTTATGCAGCTGGCGCCGGAAGCGCCTTTGCGTTTGACCTGAACGCGGCGGTGGTTGGCGCGGCGCGCGGCGACGAGGCTCGCCTGCACCATGTCGCGGCCTACTTCAATGACGCGCCACACAACATCTCGACGCTGCTTTCGAACCACGATTCGTTTGCTGGCCGACGGGTCTTTGACCAGCTTGGGCGCGACGAGGCCCGCTGCAAACTGGCCGCCGCGATGCTCCTGCTGCTGCCCGGCACACCCTTCATCTATTACGGCGAAGAAGTTGGCATGGCCGGCCTGCAGTCGCTGCCGCCGGACCCGGCGTTGCGCACGCCGATGAGCTGGAGCGCCGACGCGCCAAACGCCGGCTTCAGCCAGGCGCCGCCGTTCCGCGCGCTGTCGCCCAACGCAGCAACGCACAACGTGCAGGCCCAGACCCGCATGCAAGGCAACGCGCCGCGCTCGTCACTGCTGGAGTTTTACCGCTCGATGATCGGCCTGCGCAACCGGCACCC
>JAYUSP010000555.1:0-2990 GCA_043755615.1 Betaproteobacteria bacterium | reverse complement strand
AGCGGGCCATGAACAGCGCATGCCGCTGTCGGATGGCGTGCTCTTCGCCACTCGCGGCGAGCCGCTCGAGCGCGTACTCGCGAATCGTCTCGAGCATCGTGTAACGCGGCTGGCCGTCGACATCGTCGACCCGCCGCAACAGGTTTTGCTCGAGCAGTTGTTCGACCTGATCGATCGTGCCGGCCGGCTTGGCAGCCATCCACTCGGCGGCTTCGAGCGAAAAACCGCCGACAAAGCCGCCGAGCCGGCGGAACAGTTGCTGGCTATCGGCGTCGAGCAGTTCGTGGCTCCAGTCGATGCTGTCGCGCAGGCTGCGCTGGCGTGCAGGCATCTCGGCCCCACCGCCGGTGAGCAGCGGCAGGCGCTGGTCAAGCCGGGCGAGCAGCGTCGTCGGGCTCAGCACGCGCAGCCGCGCCGCGGCAAGCTCGATCGCCAGCGGCAGCCCGTCG
The DNA here is from genome assembly GCA_043755615.1 of Betaproteobacteria bacterium. Lineage (GTDB taxonomy): Bacteria > Pseudomonadota > Gammaproteobacteria > Burkholderiales > Burkholderiaceae_C > Rubrivivax. Next base: position 2,541 of record JAYUSP010000555.1, on the reverse strand, counting down.
ACGTGGGCGCAGATGCCGGCCGCTGCGTGCAGACCGTGGCCGCTGGCCAACAGGTCGTAGCCGAAAGCAGTGGCACGCCGCGCGAACATCGCCACCGCTGCCGATGCGCGTTGATCCTCGGGCCGATCGCCACGGGGCAGCGCCAGGGGCGGCACCTTGAACGCTTGCTCGTCGGACAGGCGCAATCGTGCTCGGCTCGTGACCAGCAACTTCAGACTTCGGCAGTCGGCCAACAGGCCGGCAATTTGTGGCGCCGCATCGGGCAGGTGTTCGAGGTTGTCGAGCATCAGCAACAACTCGCGCGGACGCAAAAACCCGCGCACCCGCTCGGCGGCGCTCAGCGCACCAGCGTCCTGAAGACCGATCGCATGGGCAATCGCATCCATCACTTGCGCGGCGTCACGCACCGCCGCCAGCATCACGACGTAGGCGCCGTCGCGCCAGCGCGCGGCGCCCAGTGCGGCCAAGCGCAACCCGACCCGCGTCTTGCCGACGCCGCCCGGCCCGGTGAGCGTGACCAGCCGCGTCTGCGCGTCGTCGAGCATCGCGCTCACGGTGGCGACCAGCGTTTCGCGGCCGACCAGGTCGTCGCGCGGCGCGGTCGGCTTCAGCCTGTCAGCAGCCCCTGACGCCGGCACCGCACCATGACGCGCGTGGTCGTGTGGCAAGGTGAACCGGTAGCCGCGGCCGGAGACGGTGACGATCGCCTGCGCGCCGAGCAGCTTGCGCAGTGCCATGACATGAACCTGCAGGTTGTTTTCTTCAACCACGAGTCCGGGCCACACGACTTCGAGCAGTTCCTGCTTGGCTACCACGCGATCACCGCGATCCACCAGCGCCATCAACAAATCGAAGGCCCGCGAGCCAACGCGCGCAGCCTGCCCGTCGACGACAAGCTGGCGCAGGCCTCGATCCAGGCAGACACGCCCGGCATCGAAGCTGACCGCAGGAGATTGCAACATCCTGGTGGGGCGAGTTCGCGGTGTTCAGCCGGACGCCATCGACACTTCTGCCGTGTTGGCTGTCGCCGCTGCGGAACCGGAATCGACGGTGCCCATCAGGCCAGCTCAGAGCCGCTTGGACTCGTCGTAGACGGTGCCGAGATAGAGCAGCGCCGCGTCGACAAAGGACTGCGACCAGGGTTGGCCGCCGGCCAGGCCGGTGGTCTGCCACAGGCCGGCATAGAGATCCCACAGGCGCGCCTTGGCCTGCATCTGCTCTAGCGCCTGCGGATCCTGCGGGTCGGCAGGCACGGTGGCCGCCGCGGCCCTGCTGCCGCCCGTCGGCCGCGCCGCCGGCAAGGCGCCTTCAAGCGTCTGCGGCGCGATCTGCTCGCCCAGGCGCTGCATCGCGCCACGCAGCGATTGCAATAGCCGGTCGTGATGCGCGTTCAGGTCGATGAAGGCATGGGCCAGGCGCGGTGCGGCTTCGTCACCCGAAGCCAGCAGCGCCGCGATGGCACGCTCGACATTGATCGCCACGCGCAGCGCATGCGCTTCCTGCATCCTGAAGGTCGCCTGCTCGCGGCTGCCGATCTCGCGCCAGGCGTGTGACTGCTGCTCGTTCATCTGGCGCACCCCGACGACGGTGACGCGCAGCAGCGCAGCCAGCCTCTCGGCCAGCACCGCCGGGTCTTGCTCGGCGAGCGACTCGGGCTTAACGCCCAGGCCGTTGGCGATGCGCGCGCGCAGCGCCACATCACGATCGGCCGGCGCTTCGGGCGGCGCCGCGTCGACTCGGGTTGTTGGCTCGTCGCACGACACCAGCGCAGCCGCTGGATCGACGGCGCGCAGCGGGATGCCACCGGCCACCGTGGCCACCACCGAGCCGGGCTCGTCGAACACCGTGACCAGCACCGCCAACGGCCCGCAGACAAAGCGGTCGCCGTCGCGCAAGAGGTGTTCACCGGCCAGGCGCCGGGGCTGCCCATTGACAAATGTGCCGTTGCTCGAGAGGTCGCGCAGCACCGGCCCGGCGCTCGTCCTGACGATTTCGCAGTGGCGCGCCGACAGCGCCAGCGTGCGGTCGGCGATCGGCCAATCGCAGCCGGGGTCGCGCCCGATCACCAAGCGCTCTTGTTGGTCGGCGACACGCATCTCGGTGCGCAGGCCGTCGGCGCTGGCAGCGCCGCTGACGATTTTCAGGACCAGCATCGGGGCAAGGCCTTTCGGGGGACATCGGCCGGCGGCGGCATGCCGATCGCGACGCCACGCCTGATGCGAGGCCACTATACGAGGCCGCCAGGAGCAGCGCATGCGGATGCGCCCGAGGTGTCGGCTCCTGCAGCCCGTCGGCTCGAACCTGGGCGGGCAACCCTGGGAGCGTGGCCGCGGGCACCGGCAACCACACCGGCAACCACACCGGCAACCGCATCGGCAACCGCATCGGCATCCACAACGGCATCTACACCGGCATGTACACCGGCAACACCAGGTAGGACGCGGCGCGGTTGTCCTGCAGCACGGTGACTTCGCACGGCGGGGCGGCGCCATTGTCGATCGGCTGCGCCGCGTCGGGCCGCCACGGGCCGCGGGGCGGATG
>JAYUSP010000554.1:0-8985 GCA_043755615.1 Betaproteobacteria bacterium | reverse complement strand
CAAGTGATGTTCAGCTCGGTGTCGTAGAAAGCGTCGGTGACCGTGTCGCCGTCCAGGTCTCGCGCTTGCAAGGTCGTCTCCCAGGTGCCCTGGCCCGGCACACCGGCCGCAGCCGCAGTACCAGCAAAACCGGCGAGGCCCGCCAGCATCCACACACCCGCCGCGGCGCCGGTTTTCAGCGCCATCTTCATCGTTGTCTTCATGGTGAAACTCCCCCGGTTCGTTACTGCACGGGGATGCACAAAATGGGCTTCGAGCGCCGTGCCGCCATCAAAGCTGGCACGAATCGTGGGGGGGGGAGTTGCCTGTCAATTCCCCGAAACCAAGGGCGGGAGAACCCGCGGCCCGATGGGTACCGTTGGTGGACTGCGCGGCGTCGGCGGCCTGCGGGCCACGGCGGATCACCGGCGAGCCTTGCCGGCCCCGTATCTCGTCGACCTGGTGCAGTTCAGCCGGTGGCCACTACCGACCGGTGTGTCAGGTCGCCTTGCCCCGCGAGCAGCCCTTCGATGGAGATGTCTTCATCGAGCGCGTCCCAGTGAATGCCACGCGGGCTCAATTCGAAACGCAGTCGCTGTTCGTCCGAGGCTGCCAGCAGGCGCGGAAACCATGCCAGCGGCACGCCCACGACACGGCCATCATCAAGGTGGACCCAAAGGCTGTTGTCGTCGAATCGCACTGCGTTAGCCGAAGTAGTCATTCCAGGCTCCTTCAATCAACAACCGGTTTGCCTGCGCCACGTCGGCCAACTCGCGCAGCACCGCTGCGTCGAGCCCGGAACTCGTGGCCACCTGAACCTGCGGCCTCAGCCAAAGCTTGGCTTCACCGCCGCTGCCGGACCGGACATGCACATGAATTGGCTCGCGCGGGTTGCCCTCGTTCGAGTAGAAAAAGAATCTGAAGCCCTTGTAGCGCAGCACCACCGGCATGGCGGGATTCTAGGCAGGCTTTGGCCTGCGCGCGAGCGAGGTGCCGGGGGGGCTTGGGCCCGCCGGCGGGCAGTGCGCACTGCGCTTTGCGCCGCCGGTGCGCAGCTCAATGCGCCAGGATCTTCGACAAAAACTCTTTGGCCCGCGGCGAGCGCGCATCGGGGTCGCCAAAGAACTCGTCCTTCTTGCAGTCTTCGACAATCTTGCCGGCGTCCATGAAGATGACGCGGTGGCTGACCTTGCGGGCAAAGCCCATCTCGTGCGTCACGACCATCATCGTCATGCCTTCTTTGGCCAGCAGCACCATCACGTCGAGCACCTCGCCGACCATTTCGGGGTCGAGTGCCGAAGTCGGCTCGTCGAAGAGCATCACGATCGGGTCCATGCTCAAAGCGCGGGCGATCGCCACCCGCTGCTGCTGGCCGCCGGAGAGCTGGCCGGGGAACTTGTCCTTGTGCGCCATCAGGCCGACGCGGTCGAGCATCTTCAGGCCGCGGGTCTTGGCTTCATCCACGCTTCGCTTCAGGACTTTGATTTGCGCCAGCGTGAGGTTCTCGGTGACGGTGAGGTGCGGGAAAAGCTCGAAATGCTGGAACACCATGCCGACGCGCGAGCGCAGTTTGGGCAGGTCGGTCTTGGGGTCGGCGATCGAGATGCCGTCGACAACGATGTCGCCTTTCTGGAACGGCTCCAGCGCATTCACGGTCTTGATCAAGGTGCTCTTGCCCGAGCCCGACGGGCCGCAGACGACGACGACTTCGCCCTTCTGGATGGTGGTGCTGCAGTCGGTCAGCACCTGGAAGCTGCCGTACCACTTGCTGACGTTTTTGATATCGATCATGTTGTTTTCCTCACGGGCCTGAGCGGTGGCGGTGGCGTCAGCGCACGATGGCGATCTTCTGCTGCAGGCGACGCACCATCATCGACAGGCTGAAGCAGATCACGAAGTAGACCGCTGCCGCCACCAGGTAGGTTTCGACCGGGCGGTTGAAGTTGCGGCCGACAACTTCAAAACCCTTGAGCAGGTCGTAGGCGCCGATGGCATAGACGAGAGAGGTGTCCTGGAACAGGATCACGGTCTGCGTCAGCAGCACCGGCAGCATGTTGCGAAAGGCCTGCGGCAGCACAATCAACTGCATCGTCTGGCCGTAGCTCATGCCGACCGCGTAGCCGGCGTGCTCCTGGCCTTTAGGCACGCTCTGGATGCCGGCGCGCATGATCTCCGAGTAGTACGCCGCCTCGAAGATCGTGAAGGTGATGATCGCCGAGGTCTCGGCACCCATCGGGCGCCCGGTCAACAGCGGAATCAACAGGAAAAACCACAGGATGACCATCACCAGCGGGATGCTGCGCAGCGTGTTCACGTAAAACGCCGCCGGGCCAACCAGCCAGGGCTTGCCCGACAGCCGCATCAGCGCGAGCACGGTGCCCAGAGCGATGCCGCCGAGCATCGCGATCAGCGTGAGCTGGACAGAGAAGAAAAAGCCCTTGATGACGAAGCTGGAGATGACACCCCAGTTCAGGAAAGCGAAGTCCAAATTCATTTCGGTGCTCCCGCCGGGCCGCCCCAAGGAACGCCGATCCCCTCGGGGGAGTGAGCCGGCACCAAGCGAGCGCCTGCGCGCTCGCCAGTGGCTGGCGAACGCCCTGCGGCCTGCGAGCCGCAGGACGCGAACGAAGTGAGCTGGGGGCTCATCATTTGCCCCCGATCATGCCGGGCACACGGACACGGTCTTCAACGACAACCATGAAGCGGTTGATCGCAAAGGCGCTGATGAAATACAGGCCGGTCACGGCCAGGTACATCTCGATCGGGCGTGAGGTTTCTTCGCCAGCCTGCAAGGCAAAAAGTGTCAGCTCCGAGATGCTCACCGCGAAGGCCACCGACGAGTTCTTGACGATATTCATCGACTCGCTGGTCAGCGGCGGGATGACGATGCGAAAGGCCATCGGCAGCAGCACGAAGCGGTAGGTCTGCGGCAGCGTCAGGCCCACCGCCAGGCCGGCATAGCGCTGGCCCTTGGGCAGGCTCTGGATGCCCGCGCGCACCTGCTCGGAGATGCGTGCCGACGTAAAAAACCCGAGCCCAAAAACCACGAGTACAAAGCTCGGCACTTCACGCAGCACCGGGAAGATTGCCGGCACGACGTGGTACCAAAGGAAGATCTGCACCAGCAGCGGGATGTTGCGAAACAGCTCGGTCCAGGCTTCGCCAAGCAGACGCAAGCCGGCGTGCGGTGCGGTGCGGAAGATGCCCATCAGCGAGCCCACCGACAGCGCCACCACGAGCGCGAATACGGCCACCGACAGGGTCCAGCCCCAGGCCGACATCAGCCAGGCCAGATACGTCTCGCCGCCCCCGGTGTCTTGCAGAAAAACTTGCCAAGTCCAGTTCATCGCTGCGGCGCCTTCGGCGCTTGGGTTGGTGGAGACGCAACAAATACGGCCGCAACAGCCGCAGCACAAAAAAGTGCGGCTTCAAAGCGCCGAGGCGCCCGAAGCCGCGCTGACCCGCAGCATAGGCAAGCCGCGCGCTTGCTGGCAGCGGGTTTGCCAGTGCGCGCGGGGATTACTTCTTCATGTAGTCCTCGACCGGCTTGTCGTTCGGGTTCGCCCAGGCGGTTTTAGTCGCCTCGCTCGCCGCCAGGCCGACCGTGGTGTTGGCCGGCGCGATCGGCTGCGTGAACCACTTGTCGTAGACCTTGGCGATATCGCCGGACTTCATCATCGCCTTGAGGCTGTCGTCGACGGCCTTCTTGAAGGTCGGGTCGTCCTTGCGCATCATGATCGCGATCGGCTCCACCGAAAGCACTTCGCCGACGATGCGAAAGTCCGCCGGCGCTTTGGCCTTGGAGATGCTGCCGGCAAGGATCTGGCCGTCCATTACAAAAGCGTCAGCACGGCCCGACTCCAGGTTCAGGAAGCTGTCGGCGTGGTCCTTGCCGTAGATTTCCTTGAAGTCCACGCCGGCGCCGCGCTCGTGCTTACGCAGCAACTGGACGGATGTGGTGCCGGTCGTCGTGGCCACGTTCTTGCCGTTGAGCTGGGCGATCGAGTTGATGCCCGAATTGGCCTTCACCGCGATGCGCACTTCTTCGACGAAGGTCGTGACGGCGAAGGTCACGTCCTTCTGGCGCGTGGCGTTGTTCGTGGTCGAGCCACATTCGATATCGACGGTGCCGTTTTGCACGAGCGGGATGCGGTTCTGCGACGTCACCGGCTGGTACTTGATTTCCATCTTGGCCAGGCCCAGGATCTTCTGGACATCGGCCAGCACACGCTGGCAGACCTCGACATGGAAGCCGGCAAATTTACCGTCACCCAGCGTGTAGGAAAGCGCCCCGGACGATTCGCGCACGCCCATCGATACCGCGCCGGCTTCCTTGATCTTGCCCAGGGTCTGGGCCTGGGCGGCAGTGGTGGCAGCGGTTGTGGCAGCGAGTGCAGTGAGCACCAGCAGGGTCTTGATCTTCATTCGAGCTCCTAGGGGCCGTCGCGACGGCAGGGTGGTGAGACTGCTGCAACGCGGGTCGGCGAAGCCGGGTTGTCCGGGCTGACCCGCAGCGCCGCGCAATGTAGGGGCAGAGCAGCTTGTGTGCCAATGCTGTTTCCACGGGTCACCATGCGCGTAGCGCATGACGGCCCTAGGGTCAACCCTCGGCCGATTGCAAAAATCGCCACAAAGCCTGCGCCGTCGGTTTGGCGTGTCGCGCCATTTCGGGACGCTCGCGGTAGATGCGCACCTCCATCGTGAGTTCGAGTTGCCCGGCGGGCGCCGCCGGCACCAGCCGACGCGACTTGAGCTCCTTGCGCACCGAGCTCACCGGCAGGATCGCCAGGCCATGGCCTTCGAGCGCCATCGCCTTCAGGCCCTCGGCCATGTCGGTTTCGTAGATCGGCTCCAGCGCCGGCGGTGTGCTCGCCTGCGCGATGATGAGTTCGACCAGGCGCGCCATATAGGCGCCGGGCGCAAAGCCCAGGAAGGGCACCTTCTGACCCGGCGGCGCCGGCAGCCGGAACATCGGCTCGCCATTCGCCCCGGCCTTGGCGTAGGGCGCCAGGGTTTCCCGGCCCAGGCTCAGCATCTCGTAACGGTCCGGACTCAGCTGCAGCGGCTGACTGGCATGGTGGTAGGCGATAAGCAGGTCGCAGCCGCCTTCGGTCAGGCGCAACACGGCGTCGTGCACGTTGAGCGCAATCAGACGCGTCTTGATGGCGCCGAAACGCGGCCGCAGGTCCATCAGCCAATGCGGGAAGAAGCTGAACGCCAGCGTGTGTGGCACCGCAAAGTCGATCATGTCCTGGCCACCCGCCTGGTGGCTGCGCATCATGTTGCGTGTCGCCTGCAGCGCGGCCAGGATGTCCAGCGCCTGGGCGTGGAATGTTTCGCCGGCCGGCGTCAGCCGGGTCGGGTACGAGGAGCGGTCGACGAGATCGATGCCGGCCCAGGCTTCAAGCGCCTGGATGCGGCGCGAAAACGCCGGCTGCGTGACATGCCGGAGCTGCGCCGACCGCGAGAAGCTGCGCGTCTCGGCCAAGCTGGCGAAATCCTCAAGCCACTTGGTTTCCACGCGGGCAAGTGTAACGACTGTGACCAGCGACACAGCAGCCTCCCCGGGCCGCGGGATGACAGTCTCGCGACCCCCACGAATGCAGGGCCCGCCGGCCTCGCCGCGCGCCGGGCGATTCGGTAAAGTCGCCCCTACAAGAGGCGCCTTGCCTGACTCGACTCGATGGGACCCACTATGAAGACGATCACCAAACGCCTGCTCGCCGCCGCCGCGGCAGCAGTCTGCCTGCCGGCAACGGCCGCCTATTCGGTGGTCGGCCTGGGTTTCGAGAACCTCTCGACCCTGGACCCCAACCTGGGCGAAATCGCCGATGTGCGCGTCGCGCAGTTCTACAACGGCGGCTTCTCCAAATCCTTCGCCGGTGACCTTGACGTCAATCTCGGGCCCGACGACTTTGACATGCAGTTTGGCAACGGCGCGATCGCCACGACCTCGGTCGCCGATGGCGGCTTCGCGCCTTGGGACCAGCGCTGGCTCAACGGCACCGCTTTGAGCGACCCGCCGATCAGCGGCCTGGGCCGATCGGCGATGTACTTCGACACCGACGCGGTAACGATCAATTTTGCCGCCGGCTTCAACAACGGCTTTTCGTTCTACTACGCGTCCAAGAGCCTGCCAGGCTTCACCTTCGTGAAAGTCTTCGGCCAGGAAAACGGCGCCGGCGACGCGCTCGGCTCGGCCGAGCTGTCGTCCACCGCCACCTGCGTCAACAACCCGGGCACGCCCGACTGCTACTGGTCGGTGGCGTCGATCACGCTCGGCCAGAGCGCGCGTTCGGTGGTCTTCTCCGGCATGAGCCGCACGACCTTCATCGACAACCTGACCTTCGGCTCGGCCACGCCGACCGACAAGTCGGTGCTCGCACCCCCGATCCCCGAGCCGGGCACCTATGCGCTGATGGCGCTGGGCCTGCTCGCCGTGGGCGCTGCGGCACGCCGCCGCCGCGGCTGATCGCGGCTTGGCCGTTGGCCCGAACGCCCGCCACCCGGCGGGCGTTTTTCATTCCGGCGCGGCTTCGACGGCGGCGTCGCTGCTACGCTGCAGGCGCCACATCTCGGCATAACGCCCGCCGTGCGCGAGCAACTCAGCGTGCGGGCCACGTTCGACCACCCGCCCCTGGTCGAGCACGACGATCTCGTGGGCATCCACCACCGTGCTCAGCCGGTGCGCAATCACCAGCGCTGTCTTGCCCGCGGCCACGCTGCGCAGCTCGGCCTGGATCGCACGCTCGTTGGCCGAATCCAGCGCCGACGTGGCTTCGTCGAAGATCAGCACCGGCGGGTTTTTCAGCAGCGTGCGCGCAATCGCAACGCGCTGTTTTTCGCCGCCGGACAGCTTCAGGCCACGTTCGCCGACCATCGTCTGGTAACCCTTGGGCGTGGCGGCAATGAAGTCGTGAATCGACGCCGAGCGCGCCGCCGCTTCGACCTGCGCCTGGCTCGCGCCCGGCTGACCGTAGGCGATGTTGTAGGCCACCGTGTCGTTGAACAGCACGGTGTCCTGCGGCACGATGCCGATCGCCGCGCGCAGGCTGGTCTGCGTCACGGCGCGGATATCCTGGCCGTCGATCGTGATGCGCCCTGAGGAGACATCGTAGAAGCGGTACATCAGCCGCGCCAGCGTCGATTTGCCGGCGCCCGATGCGCCGACCACGGCCACCGTCTTGCCGGCCGGGATCTCGAAGCTCACGCCTTGCAGGATCGGCCGCTCGGGGTCGTAGGCAAAGCCGACATCCTCGAACCGCACCGCGCCATCGGGCGCCTTCAAGGCCAACGCGCCGGGCTGGTCGTCGACCTCACGGTTGCGCTCGAGCAGGCCGAACATCTTGTCCAGGTCGGTCAGCGCCTGCTTGATCTCGCGGTAGATGACGCCGAGAAAATTGAGCGGGATGTAGAGCTGGATCATGAAGGCGTTGATCATCACCAGGTCGCCCAGGGTCATGCGCCCGGCGACCACCCCTTCGGTGGCGCGCCACAACATCAAGACCAGCGCCGCGGCGATGATGAGCTGCTGGCCGGTGTTGAGCAGGCTCAGGGTGGTCTGGCTCTTCAGCGCCGCGCGGCGCAGTTTTTCAAGGCTCTCGTCGTAGCGCCGGGCCTCGAAGTCTTCGTTGTTGAAGTATTTCACCGTCTCGTAGTTCAGCAGCGAGTCGATGGCTTTGCTGTGCGCGGTCGAATCGAGTTCGTTCATCTGCTTGCGGAACTGCGTTCGCCATTCGGTGACGACCACCGTGAAGCTGATGTAGAGCACCAGCGCGGTCACCGTGATGCTGGCAAACCAGACGTCGAACTTGACCGCCAGCAGCGTCAGCACCAGCGCCACTTCGATCAGTGTCGGCACGATGCTGTACAGCGAATACGAGATCAGCGAGTGCACCGCGCGGGTGCCACGTTCGATATCGCGGGTCATGCCACCGGTCTGGCGCTCGAGATGGAAACGCAGTGACAGCGCGTGCAGGTGGCGGAAGACCTGCAGCGAGATGCTACGTGCGGTGCCCTCGGTGGCCTTGGCGAAGATCAGCTCGCGCAATTCGGTGAACAGCGATGTCGACAGGCGCAAGGCGCCATAGGTAATGAGCAGTCCCACCGGCACGACCAGCAGCGCCGCGGCATCGCCGGGCTTGATTGCCAGGTTGTCGACCAGTTCCTTCAGCAGCAAGGGCACGCTGACATTGGCGACCTTGGCGCCGACCATGAAGGCCAGCGCGATGCCCACCCGCCAGCGGTAGCGCCAGAGATAGGGCAGCAGTTTTTTCAGCGTGCCCCAGTCGGACCGGGGCGCGGCGGCGGTGGCACCTGGGTTCGGGGTGGGCAACGATTGAGCATGGCTTCGCATGGTCTCAAGTGTCAGGGAGAATCCGACACCGCTCCCGCCACCGCCGCCGCGCCGAGGTTCCCGCCATGCCCGAGATCCCGATCGACCCCGCCACCGTCATGGCACCACCCAGCCTGGCCGACGGCAGCCAGCTCGTGCTGCGGGTGATGCCGATGCCTGCCGACAGCAACGGCAATGGCGACATCTTTGGCGGCTGGATCATGGCCCAGGTCGACCTCGCTGGCGCGGTGCTGCCGTCGCGCATTGCGCGCGGGCGCATCGCCACCGTGGCGGTAAATCAGTTTCTGTTCAAGCAGCCGGTGTCGATCGGCGACCTCTTGAGTTTTTATGCCCGCGTCGAGCGCATCGGCAAGACTTCGGTCACGGTGCATGTTGCGGTCTTCGCCGAGCGCAACCCGGCCAAGCTGGAGGTGGTCAAGGTCACCGAAGCAAACCTGACCTACGTCGCGATCGACCGCGACGGCAAGCCGAGGTTGATCCCAAGCGCCTGAGCGACCGCGGCGCGGTGATCAATCGACAAAGAAGTCGGGCAGGAAGTTCTTGGTCCCCGGCTTGACCGCATAACGGTCCAAGTCAGTCACACCCGCCTCCGCCAACACGGCGTCGTCGATAAAGAAGTTGCCGGTCGTCGTCTTGGCGTCGCGGGTCAG
>JAYUSP010000553.1:0-3001 GCA_043755615.1 Betaproteobacteria bacterium | reverse complement strand
CCGATGCCACGATATCGGCCACCGCCTGTTCGGCCAGCGCAGAGGAATCAACGACCAGCGCGTTCTGGCCACCGGTCTCGGCGATCAGCGGCACGAGTTGCCCTTGCGCTGTGACGCGCCCGGCCAGCGTGCGCTGCAAGAGGCGCGCCACTTCGGTCGATCCAGTGAAAAGCACGGCGTTGACACGGGCGTCACCCACCAGCGCGGCGCCGACCGTTTCGCCGCGCCCGGGCAGCAGTTGCAGCGCACCCGCGGGCACGCCGGCGGCATGCAGCGCGCGCACCGCGGCGGCGGCCACCAGCGGCGTCTGCTCAGCCGGTTTGGCGAGCACCACATTGCCCGCCGCCAGCGCAGCGGCGACCTGGCCGATGAAGATCGCGAGCGGGAAATTCCAAGGACTGATGCAGACCACCGGGCCCAGCGGCAAGTGGTGGGCGTTGTCAAAATCGCGCCGCACTTCGGCCGCGTAGTAGCGCAGAAAATCCACCGCCTCGCGCACCTCGGCGACCGCGTTGGCCGCGGTCTTGCCGGCTTCGCGCACCAGCAGCGGCAGCAACACCAGGGTGTCAGCCTCGATCTGGTCGGCGGCGGCTTCGAGCCGGGCTGCACGCTGCGACGGCGCGGTGGCAGCCCAGACTGGCGCCGCCAGCGTGGCCGCGCCCAGCGCCGCCTGGACATCGTCGGCCGTGGCTTCCTGGACCTGGCCGACGACGTCGTCGGGGTCGGCCGGGTTGCGCACCGGCTGCCAAGGGCCTTGCGGCAAGCCGCTCGCCAACAGCGGCGCGGCGCGCCAAGCTGTCGAAGCGGCATCGGCAAATGCGCGGTTCAGCGCGGCCAGTGTGCGCTCGTCCGCGAGATCCACGCCGCGTGCGTTGACACGCGCCGCGCCAGCCGCGCCGAAAAGCCCGCGCGGCAGCGCTATCGCCGGGTGCGGCAGACCGACGGTGCCTTCACGCGCAGCCAACGCCTCGACGGTGCGCACCGGGTCTTCGACCAGTTCTTCGAGCGCGATATCTTCGTCGGCGATGCGATTCACAAACGATGAATTGGCGCCGTTCTCCAACAGCCGTCGCACCAGGTAGGCAAGCAGGGTTTCGTGCGTGCCCACCGGCGCATAGATGCGGCACGGCCGGCCTTCGCCCGCGGCGGCGCCAACCACCTGCTCGTACAGCGGTTCACCCATGCCGTGCAGGCACTGGAACTCGTACTGGCCGTTGTGCCAGCCGGGGCCGGCCAGCGTGTGGATCGCGGCCAGGGTATGGGCGTTGTGAGTCGCAAATTGTGGGAATACCGCATCGGGTGCGGCCAGCAGCTTGCGCGCGCAGGCGATGTAGGCGACGTCGGTATAGGCCTTGCGGGTGTAGACCGGATAGCCCTCCTGCCCGTCGACCTGGGCGCGCTTGATTTCGCTGTCCCAGTAAGCGCCCTTGACCAGCCGCACCATGATGCGGTGGCCACTGCGGGCGCCTAAGTCGATGATGAAATCAACCACCGCCGGGCAGCGTTTCTGATACGCCTGGATCACAAAGCCGATGCCCTGCCAGCCGGCCAGTCGCGGCTCGAAACACAGCTGCTCGAGCAGGTCCAGCGAAAGCTCGAGCCGCTCGGATTCTTCGGCGTCGATATTCAGGCCGATGTCGTACTGCCTTGCCCGCAGCGCCAGCCGCGTCAGGCGCGGCGCGAGTTCGGCCAGCACCCGCGCCGCCTGCGCGCGTGCATAGCGCGGGTGCAGCGCCGAAAGCTTGATCGAGATTCCCGGCCCGTCGACGATGCCGCGGCCGGCCGATGCACGGCCAATGGCGTCGATCGCCTGCTCGTAAGCGGCCAGATAACGATCAGCGTCGGCCGCGGTCAACGCTGCTTCGCCGAGCATGTCGTAGGAATAACGAAAGCCCTGCGCCTCGCGCACACGCGCATTCGCCAGCGCCTGCTGAATCGTTTCGCCGGTGACAAATTGTTCGCCCATCATGCGCATGGCCATGTCCACGCCCTTGCGGATCAGCGGCTCGCCACCACGCGCCAGCACCCGCTTGAGCGTGGCGCCGAGGCCGTTGTCGCTGTGCGTGGCCACCAGCGTGCCGGTGAGCAGCAGGCCCCAGGCCGCGGCGTTGACAAACAGCGACGGGCTTTGCCCGAGGTGGCGCTGCCAGTCGCCGTCGCCGATCTTGTCGCGGATCAGCGCATCGCGGGTGGCCGCATCCGGGATGCGCAGCAGCGCTTCGGCCAGGCACATCAGCGCCACACCTTCTTGCGAGCTAAGCGCAAATTCCTGCAACAGGCCCTGCACCAGCCCGGCGCGGCCGCCGCTGCGGCCCTTCTCGCGAATACCCCGCGCGATGCGCATCGCAAAGGCCTGCGCGGCGTCGGCCTGCGCGGCGGGCAGCCGCGCCTGCTCGACAAGGCCCGGCAACAGCGCGGGCTCGCTGCGCCGCGTCAGCGCGCCGATCGCGTCGCGCAGCGCAGAGCGGTTCAGCGCCGGCGTGAAGGCGCCGCGGGCGGATGGGTTGTTGGTGGTGCCGGTGGGGGTGGTTGACGAGTCCATGGCCAATCACACCACAGCTGCCGGGTCGCACGCGAGCTCAAGCGCCAGCGCCAGCGGCTACAGGGTATGCGATCGGTAGAAGGCCATGACGGCCTCGATCAGCGCCGCCGGCTGGTCGCGATGTGGGGAATGGCCGCAGTCGTCGAGTTCGAGCAGTTCGGTGCGCGGCACCCGCCGCTGGATGCCACGGATCTGTTCGAGCGTGCCGTATTCGTCGCCGACACCCTGCACCGCGAGCAGGGGACAAACAATCGCGGCGATCTCCTGCTCGATCGACCATTGTTTGAACGGCGGGTGCAACCAGATCTGGTTCCAACCCCAGAACACGGCGTCAGGATCGTCGTGGTAACGCGCGAGCCGCTGGCGCAGATCGCTTTCCAGGTACGCCTGGCGCGCCGCCGCGATGCCGGCGACTGACAGCGCCTCGACATGGATGTGCGGTGCCAACACCACTGCGCC
>JAYUSP010000552.1:0-3002 GCA_043755615.1 Betaproteobacteria bacterium | reverse complement strand
GGATCGTGACGTCCAGCGCGCTGGTGGGCTCGTCCAGAACGAGCAGTTCCCGGGCCTGCTGGCGCGCTATCCGCACGAATTCTCGGGTGGTCAGCGGCAGCGCCTCGCCATTGCGCGGGCGCTGATCGTGGGGCCTGAACTGCTCGTGCTGGACGAGCCCACCAGCGCGCTGGACGTCACGATCCAGAAGCAGGTGCTCGGCCTGTTGCAGCGGTTGCAGCGGGAGAAGGGGCTGGCCTTCCTGCTCATCACGCACGACGTCGACGTGATCCGTGCGATGGCGCATGAGGTGCTGGTGATGAAAGACGGCCACATCCTCGAATCGGGTCCGGTCGACAAGGTGCTCGGTGCGCCGACCGATGCATACACCCGCGCGCTCGTGACGGCGGCGGCCTGAGACCTGAGCGGCGGCATGCTTTCCGGACGGCAGACCGCGATCCCGCCCGAGGAAGTGGAGATCACGGCCGTGCGCTCGCAAGGCGCCGGTGGCCAGAACGTCAACAAGGTCTCGAGCGCCGTGCACCTGCGCTTTGACGTGCAGGCCTCGTCGCTGCCCGACGACGTCAAGCAGCGCTTGCTCGCGTTGCCCGACCAGCGCCTGACCGAAACCGGCGTCATCGTGATCAAGGCCCAGGAGCAACGCAGCCAGGCACGCAACCGCGCCGATGGCCTGGGGCGTTTGCAGGCGCTGGTCGACAGCGTCGCCGTGCCCCCGAAGAACCGCCGCGCGACAAAACCGACTTTTGCGTCGAAGCAGCGCCGGCTCGAGGGCAAGAAGGTGCGCGCCGATATCAAGTCCGGGCGCGGCCGTTTGCGGGGCAGCGAGTGAATGCAAACGGCCGCGGGCGCGGCCCCGCGCGTGCAAGCTCGCGCCGGCGCGCCACAAAGCGTCGCCGACAAAGCGTCGCCGACAATCGGGTGATGGCAAGAGAGGCAAGGTCGATTTACAGCTGCCGTGAATGTGGCGGCAGCGCGCCCAAGTGGCTTGGCAAATGCCCCCATTGCGGGGCCTGGAATACGCTGGACGAAACCGCGCCAGAGCCCGCCGCGGCGGCCGGCCGCAACCGCTTCCAGGCCTTGGCCGCAACCCAGGCGGTGGCGACGCTGGCCGAGATCGACGCCAGCGATGTCGAACACAGCTCGACAGGCCAGGAAGAACTCGACCGCGTGCTCGGCGGCGGCATCGTCGCCGGCGGCGTGATCCTCATCGGCGGCGACCCCGGCATCGGCAAGAGCACGCTGCTTTTGCAGGCGCTGGATTCGGTGTCGCAGCGGCTCAAGGTGCTCTACGTCACGGGCGAAGAAAGTGCCGCGCAGGTCGCGCTGCGGGCGCGCCGGCTGGGGCTTGCCGGCACGCGGGTGCGGGTGCTGGCCGAGATCAGGCTCGAAGCGATCCTGGCTACGCTGGACGTCGAGCGGCCGGCCTTCTGCGTCATCGATTCGATCCAGACTTTGTATTCCGACCAGCTCACGTCGGCGCCGGGTTCGGTGGCGCAGGTGCGCGAATGTGCCGCGCAGCTGACGCGCGTGGCCAAGGGCAGTGGCTGCGCAACCGTGCTCGTCGGCCATGTCACCAAAGAAGGCGCGCTCGCCGGGCCCCGCGTGCTCGAACATATCGTCGACACGGTGCTCTATTTCGAAGGCGATACGCATTCGAGCTTTCGCCTCGTGCGGGCAATCAAGAACCGCTTCGGTGCGGTCAACGAGATCGGCGTCTTTGCGATGACCGAGCGCGGCCTCAAGGGCGTCTCCAATCCGAGCGCGATCTTCTTGTCGACGCACGGCGAGCCGGTGCCGGGCTCGTGTGTGCTGGTCACGCTCGAAGGCACGCGGCCGCTGCTCGTCGAAGTGCAGGCGCTGGTCGATTCCGGCGGGCCGAGCCCGCGCCGCTTGAGTGTCGGCCTCGACCGCGACCGGCTGGCAATGCTGCTCGCCGTGCTGCACCGGCATGCCGGCGTCAGTTGCATGGACCAGGACGTATTTGTCAACGCCGTCGGCGGCGTGCGCATCGTCGAGCCGGCGGCCGACCTGGCGGTGCTGCTGGCGATCCGCAGCTCGCTGGCCGCCCGGCCACTGCCACGCGGCTTTGTCGCTTTTGGCGAAGTTGGCCTGGCCGGCGAAGTGCGCCCGGCGCCACGCGGCCAGGAGCGTTTGCGCGAAGCCGCCAAGCTCGGTTTCGCAGTGGCCGTGGTGCCCAAGGCGAATGCGCCGAAAAAGCCGATCGAGGGCCTGACCGTGCATGCCGTCGAGCGTATCGAGCAGGCGATCGATATCGTGCGCGGGCTGTGAGCACCAGCAGCGCACCGGCCGCGCTGCCGCGGCACCGACAATCGTGACCATGAACTCGATCATCGGATGGGCCCTGGCCGCGGCGGCCGTGGCCGTCGGCTTTTATCAATGGCGCTGGCCTGGCGTGGCGCTGGCGGCGACGATCATCGTCTTCTGGCTGCTCTTGCAGTTCAGCCAATCGCTGCGCGTGCTGCGCCGCGCCAGCCAGGCGCCGGTCGGCCATGTCGACAGCGCGGTGATGCTCAACGCCAAGCTTCATGCCGGCATGCGGCTGACAAATATCCTGCCGCTGACACGCAGCCTGGGGCTGCGGGTGGCCGACGCGCCGGCCGAGGCTTTCGAGTGGCGCGACGGTGCCGACAACCGCGTGCGGGTGGAGCTTCGTGGCGGCCGCTGCACCGAGTGGCACTTGACCCGCCCCGACGACGCAGAAGCGGCGCCAGAAGCGAAAAACCCCGCCGCAGCGGGGTTGGACTTGCGCTGAAGGCGACCGATTGCTCAGGCGCGACGGCGGCGGGACATGAAGCCCACACCCACCAGGCCGGCGAGCAGCAGCGCGTAGGTCTCGGGTTCCGGGACCACACCCGCGTAGAGCGAGGCGTGTGACAGGTCCTTGCCGGCGGGTGTGCCGAGATAGTCCAGCGACGACACATTCAGGTTGCTGGCGTCGAAGAAATACAGCGAATAACCACCCCCGCTTCGTGCACTGCCGG
>JAYUSP010000551.1:0-9030 GCA_043755615.1 Betaproteobacteria bacterium | reverse complement strand
ACACCCACGCAGCGCGCGGTGTGCAGTACTTGCACGCCATCACCACCGCCGACGGCAAAGCCGTTGGCGCGCAGGAAGGTGGGGAAGCCGCTCAGCTTGTCGGTCAGCGGCGCGCTGATCGCTGACTCGGCAGTCAGCATGCCGCGGCCAGACGCGCCACCACCTCGCGCGGCAACGCGGCGCGGTCGTCGCGCGTTTTGATGAGGGCGCTGAGGGTGTCCATGATGCGCTCGGCGCCGTTCATGTCGATGCACGTGACCCCCAGGCGCAGCAGCGCGGATGCCCAGTCCAGGGTCTCGGCAATGCCCGGGCGCTTTTGCAGGTCGATGCGGCGCACGCCCTGCACAAAGGCCACGATCTGCGCGGCCAGCGCGGCTGCGACTTCGGGCGCCTTGATGCGCACGATGCGCAGTTCTTTGTCGTAGTCGGGGTAGTCGATGTACTGGTACAGGCAGCGCCGGCGCAGCGCGTCGCTGAGCTCGCGCGTGCCATTGCTGGTGATGACCACCAGCGGCTTGCTGATCGCGCGCACGGTGCCCAGTTCGGGAATTGAGAGCTGGAAGTCGGACAGCAGTTCGAGCAAGTAGGCTTCAAAAGCCTCGTCGGCACGGTCCACTTCATCGATCAGCAGTACCGGTGCCACGTCGCAACTGATGGCTTGCAGCAGCGGGCGCTTGAGCAAGTAGCGTTCGCTGAAGATGTCCTGTTCTTTTTGCGCCAGGTCTTTGGAGCCCGCGCGTTCATCGTTCTCAAGCAGCTTGATGGCCAGCAGCTGGCGTTGGTAGTTCCATTCGTACATCGCGGCGTGCGCGTCCAGGCCTTCGTAACACTGCAAGCGAATCAGCTGGGTGTCGCGCAAGGTGGCCAGCACCTTGGCGACCTCGGTCTTGCCCACACCGGCGTCGCCTTCGAGCAGCAGCGGGCGCTGCAAGTCCTGCATCAACAACAGTGCGGCCGCGAGTTGCGGCTCGGCGATGTAGCCCGCGCCCGCCAGCGCTTGCTGCAGGGCAGCCAGTGCCAGCGAGCGGCTTGGGTTCAATGTGGCTTCGCCACTTGACCCAACCCCCCCAAGGGGCGGTGGTGGCGAAGCCACCGCCTCGGGGCACGGTTGACTCATCGTTGATCTATGCCCAGCGCATGGCATTGTTGCCAGACGCGGTAAGCGCTGTGCGGCATGTCCATGTGGGTCACACCCAGGTGCGCAAAGGCGTCGATGACGGCGTTGCTGATGCACGGGATGCCGCCCACATGCGGGCTTTCGGCGACGCCCTTGGCACCGATCGGGTGGTGCGGGCAGGGCGTCACGGTGAAGTCGGTTTCCCAGTGCGGCGTTTCCATCGCGGTGGGCAGAAAGTAGTCCATCAGGCTATTGCCCAGGTGGTTGCCCTGCTCGTCAAACGGCATCTGTTGGCCCATCGCCACTGCGAAGGCTTCGGTCAGGCCGCCGTGGATCTGACCCTCGATGACCATCGGGTTGATGCGAGTGCCGCAGTCGTCGAGTGCATAGAAGCGGCGGACCTTGGTCTCGCCGGTGAAGCGGTCGATGTCCACCACACACAGGTAGGCGCCAAACGGGAAGGTCATGTTCGGCGGGTCGTAATAGGCCACCGCGTTGAGGCCCTGCTCCATGCCCGCCGGCAGGTTACCGGTGTGGCTGACCATGCACAGCTCTTTCATGGTCTTGCTCTGGCTCGGGTTGCCCTTGACCTTGAAGCGGTCGATCTCCCATTCGAGGTCGCCTTCGGCGACTTCGAGCAAATGTGCGGCGATCTGCTGCGCCTTGGCCTTGATCTTGCGCGCGGCCTGCGCGGTGGCCGCGCCGCTGACCGGCGTCGAGCGTGACCCCCAGGTTCCGGCACCGTAAGGCGCGTTGTCGGTGTCGCCTTCTTCGACCACGATGTCGCTGGCTGGCAGGCCGAGTTCGGTGGCGATGATCTGCGCATAAGTGGTCGCGTGACCCTGGCCCTGCGTCATCGTGCCCAGCCGTGCGACCACCCCACCGGTGGGGTGAACGCGGATCTCGCAGCTGTCGAAGAGGCCGATGCCCAGGATGTCGCAGACCTTGGTCGGCCCGGCTCCAACGATCTCGGTGAAGGTGGCCAGGCCGATGCCCATCAGCGTGGGGCTGTTCGGGTCGGCGCGCTGGGCTGCCTGTTCGCGGCGCAGGCCGTCGTAGTCGACGGCCTTGAGCACCTTGTCCAGCGCGGTGTCGTAGGCACCACTGTCCAGTGTCCAGCCGAATGGCGTGGTGTAGGGGAACTGCTCGTCCTTGACAAAGTTGCGGCGTCTGATTTCCGCCTTGTCGATGCCCAGTTTGAGCGCCAGCACATCGATCATGCGTTCGATCAAATAGATCGCTTCGGTGACCCGCAAAGAACAACGGTAGGCGACACCGCCCGGTGCCTTGTTGGTGTAGACCGCATCGACGCGGCAATAGGCGTTGGGGATCGCGTAAGAGCCGGTGCAGATGCTGAACAGACCGGCCGGGAACTTGGTTGCCGAGACGTGGGAATTGAACGCGCCATGGTCGGCCAGCGCGGTGAAGCGCAGGCCCTTGATGCGGCCGTCGGCATCGGCGGCAAGTTCACCCACGCCGTGGTAGTCGCGGGCAAAGCCAGTGCTGCTGATGTTGTCGATGCGCGACTCGATCCATTTGATCGGCACACCCGTGACGATCGACGCCACGATAGCCACGACATAACCCGGGTAGACCGGCACCTTGTTGCCAAAACCGCCGCCGATGTCGCCGCCGATGACGCGGATCTTGCTTTCGGCCACGCCCGACAACATCGCCAGCACGGTGCGCACGATATGCGGCGCCTGCGTCGTCATGTAGACGGTCAGGTAACCGGTGGCCTTGTTGAAGCTGGCGACACAGCCGCAGGTTTCGAGCGGGCAGGGGTGGACCCGCGGGTTGAGGATCTCTTCGCGCACCGTGACGGCGGCGCTGGCGAAGGCCGCATCGGCGGCGGCCTTGCTGCCGGCTTCCCAGGTGAAGATGTGGTTCGGGTGGGTGCGCGGGCCGTGGCCGACTTCGGTCTTTTCGGCGATGTCCTCGCGGATGACCACCGCGTCCTTGTCCATCGAATGTTTGGGGTCGACGATCGCCGGCAGTTCTTCGTAGTCGACCTCGACCAGCGCAGCGCCGTCGGCGGCGGCATAGCGGTCGACGCCGAGCACCATCGCCACTTCCTGCATCTGGAAGCAGACCTTCTTGTCGGCCAGCACGGCTTGCACGTCGCTGCCCAGCGTTGGCATCCAGTGCAGGTTGACCGGCTTCAAATCGTCAGCAGTGAGCACCGCGACCACGCCCGGGCAGGCCAGCGCCTTGCTTTTGTCGATGCCCTTGATTCGCGCATGGGCGTAGGGGCTGCGCACGATGGCGCCGAAGAGCATGCCCGGCAGCTTGATATCGTCGACATACTGCCCCTGGCCGCGGATGAATTTGGCGTCTTCCTTGCGCAGCAGCGACGTGCCCATGCCCTGCAACTTGTCTTGCCGTTCCTGGATTTCCGTCATGTCGCCCATGGGATGTCTCCGGTGGTGGTGTCGGGGTCAGGCCGCAGCGGTGGCCGCGCCGGCGAGCTTCTTCGCCGCCGACTGCACCGCCTTGACGATGTTCTGGTAACCCGTGCAGCGGCACAGATTGCCGGAGATGCCGTAACGGATTTCGGCTTCGCTGGGGTTCGGGTTTTCTTTGAGCAGCCGGTAGGCGCGGATGATCATGCCCGGCGTGCAGTAGCCACATTGCAGGCCATGCTCTTCGTGAAAAGCCTGCTGCAGTGCGTGCAGCACGCCGGCTTGTTCGAGACCTTCGACGGTGAGCATCTCGGCGCCGCCGCATTGCACCGTGAGCACGGTGCAGCTCTTCAGCGACATGCCGTCCACGTCGACCGTGCAGGCGCCGCAGTGGCTGGTTTCGCAGCCAATATGCGGGCCGGTGTGGGCGAGCTTCTCACGCAGGGTGTGGATCAACAGTTCGCGCGGCTCGACCACTACGTCAACGGCCTTGCCGTTGAGCTTGAAGGACACGATCTGTGTATGGGCCATCTTCGTTCCAGTGTTTGTTTGCGTGTTTGCGTGTTTGCGTGTTTGCGCGGTTGCAGCCGTGGATCAGGCCGCGCGCGCCGCGGCGGCCAGCAACGCGCGGCGTGTCATCTCGCCACTCATCGCACGTTTGTAGACAACATCGCCGCGCTGGTCGGCGGCCGGGTCGCAGATCGCCATCACCAGGCGCGCGGCTTCGTTGAGGCTCGTGTTGTCGAGCGCCTTGCCGACCAGCGCGGACTCCGCCGCCGTGGCGCGCAGCGCGGTCGGTGCGGCATTCGTCAGCGCGATGCGTACCCGCGCCACCCGGCCACCCTGCATGCCCAGCATCACCGCGCTGGCCGCGGTCGCAAAGTCGCCGGTCTTGCGCTTGAGCTTGCAGTAAGCGCCGCCGCTGCCGGCCGCGGGCACCGGGATGCGAATCTGGGTCAGGATTTCATCGGCCTGCAGCAAGGTGCTGAACAAGCCGAGGAAAAAGTCGTCGGCCTTGACGACACGTTCACCGCGCGGGCCCTTGAGCACGAAGGATGCGTCCAGCGCCAGCATCAGCGCCGGGTGGTCGTTGGCGGGGTCGCCATGTGAGATGTCGCCGCCGATGGTGCCCTTGTAGCGCACCTGCGGGTCGGCAATCCAGCCTGCGCCTTCGACCAGCAGCGGCACCTTGTCGGCCAGCAGCTTGGAGTGGAGCAGCTCGTGCTCGGTGGTCATCGCGCCGATGTGGACTTCATCGCCGACTTGAGTGATGCCCTTCAGTGCGGCGATCTTGCCCAGGTCGATGAGGTGCGTGGGCTGGGCAAAACGCAGCTTCATCATCGGCAGCAGGCTGTGGCCGCCGGCCAGCAGCTTGGCATCGTCGCCCAGGCTGGCCAGCAGCTTGACGGCGTCGTCGACCGAACCTGGTGCGTGGTAGTCAAAGACGGGCGGGATCATCGGCGGCTCCTGCGTGCGGCGAAACGTTGAGCGTGGCGTAAATCGCCGCCAGCGTCCATGCCGGACATGCCCGCAGCACCACAGCTTGGTTTCGCACCAAGCGGCGGCCCGCTGCACGAACGGCTTGCCACGTGCACCAGCGGTGGCGCGCTGCCGCGACGAACCGCCACGCTGCGGGAAAACACCGGGCGGTGTTAACCCGGGTCTATGTCGTGCGCACGGTTTGCGGCACCCCTCCGGGCAGGCCCAGGCGCTTGAGTACCGCCGCCGAGCTGGCGCGCGACACCGGGACCACGGCCTCGTTGCCAGCCAGGCGCAGCGAGATGCGCCCATCTTCACGCAGCAACTGGCTCACCGCGCGCAGGTTGACCAGGTGGCCGCGGTGGACTCGCATGAAATGCTCGGGGTCCAGGCGGGTTTCGATGTCGCCGATGCTCAGGTTGCAGAACTGGCTGCTGTCGGCGGTGACCACGCGGGTGTAGTGGCCGTTGGATTCGATGCGCAGGATGTCGTCGGCGTCGACGAAGACGATCTTCTGGTCGGCCACGGTGGGGATCTTGGCCAGCCGGCGCTGCGTGCCGGCCGGCACCGCGGCCGGGCTTTCGGTGCTGACGAAGTCGGTGATGTCGTAGAACACCAGCACATAACCGTTCGCGGCGCCAGTGGCGTCGCCCATCCGGCTGACCTTGATCAGCAGCACCCGCTCGGGGATGTTGATGATCATCGTCATCGGCGGCGGGTTGGCCACCGGACATTGGCCGGCCGCATCGAGCAAAAACTCGACCTTGGGCTGCGAGCGCTCGGGGTGGAACGACAGCACCATGCGGTCGAAGGGCTGCTTTTGTTCGACCGGCAACACCCGGCGTGCGTAGTCGTTCATGCCGATGACGCGGCGCTCTTTGTCCAGGTGCACCAGGCCGACGTCGAAGCGTTCGAGCAGGTAAAGCGGCGAAGCTTGGGGTTTGACGCGAGTGTCCATTGACGCGCATTGGATCATGTCCGGCGACCGCCGATACACTGGCCCGCATCCGTCTTCACGACCCGCTGGAGCCCGCCCATGCTCGACCCGCAAGCCCGTGCCCTGCTCGATTTGATGATCCAGATGAAGGTGCCGCCGGTGCAGACGCTGGCACCCGCCGAAGCCCGCCGCCTGTACGTCGAGCGGCGATTTTTCACCCAGCCCGATCCGCCGGAGATGCTCGAAACCCGGGCGCTGCAGGCCGGCAAAATCCCGCTGCGCCTGTTCCGCCCAGCGGCCGGGGTGTTGCCGGTGCTGGTGTATTTCCACGGCGGCGGCTGGACCATCGGCGACCTCGACACCCATGACGTGCTGTGCCGCCAGCTTGCGCGCGACAGCGGCTGCGTCGTGGTCTCGGTGGACTACCGGATGGGCCCCGAACACCGCTTCCCGGCCGCCGTGGACGACTGCATCGAAGCCACCCGCTGGGTGCAGGCGCAGGCGGCGCAGTTGCAGGTCGACGCCAGCCGGCTTGCAGTGGGCGGCGACAGCGCTGGCGGCAACCTCGCCGCGGCGGTGTGCATCGCGCTGCGGGATGCGGTGGCGGTGGCGGGTGCAGGTGCAACGGCTGCGCTGCCGGCGTTCCAGTTGCTGATCTACCCGGCCACCGACATGCGCGCCGGTGCGCCGTCGCACACCCACAATGGCGATGGTTATCTGCTCACCCACGACAGCATCCGCTGGTACCGCGAGCAGTACATCAACGAGCCGGCACAGTGGCTCGACTGGCGCGCTTCGCCGCTGCTCGCGGCCAGCCTGGCCGGGCTGCCGCCGACGCTGGTGCTCACCGCGGGTTACGACCCGCTCCGCGACGAAGGCCGGCAGTACGCCGACGCGCTGTCGGCCGCCGGCGTGGCCACCCAGTACGTCTGCTTCGAGCGCCAGATCCACGGCTTCATCACCATGAGCCGCGTCATCGACGAAGCGAATACCGCAATTGCCCTGTGCGGCTCGGCACTGCGCCGCGGCTTGGTGGCACGCGGCTGAGTCGGCGTTGCGCTCAGGCGCGTCAAAACGCGCCATCGGCGGGCGGTCACCTTTCGATAGTCTTTCAATTTGAATGCAACGATCGTGGGCGTTCGCGTCTGGCGTACCCCCGTTTTGGAATGCCTATGCGTCAAGCGGGCGCAACCTGAGCCAACTCGTCAAGGCCAATGTTGATGTGGCCCGGGCGAGGGTGAAGAGCTGGAACTGCCGCCCTTGAAGAACGACACGGCTGTTGCCCTGGGTCGGCTGCGCGACAACCAGAGCGGAATTGCTAGCGTTGCGGCGCTGACTCCGAAGCAATTATCTTCGATAACAAGATAGGTGATATGGCGCCCCGCCACGAACGATGTGTTGTTATTGATATGGCGATGATGCATAATGGCGTTGCTACGGAGGAGACCCGCCATGGATTTGCTTGTCGACGCCCAGAATGAACTAGAGGAGATTGAGCGCAAGCTTGCCGACATGCTGCCATTGCAGCAACGGCGCGAGCAACTGCGGCAATTCATCAACATTGGTCGCGTCCTGTACTCCCCACAGACGGCATCGCATCAGCCGGTGCGGTCAATGCTGACGGTTGAGCAAAATGCCTTGCCGTCGCCGCGGGCGATGCCAAGAACGACGACCAAGCAAAGCCGCATTGCGAATGGCGCGATTGCGATTCTGGAAGCAGGCCCTATGACCACGCGCGCCATCGTTGCGCGGTTGGAAGGCCTGGGCGTCAACATCGACGGCAAAGACAAGGTGGCCGATGTTTCCGCTGTCCTGAGTCGGGACAAGGCACGATTCAAGAGCGATAGAGCCGCCGGCGGCTGGTTGCTTGTACAGCCCCACAAAGAGGTACCCCCGCCAGGCGCGCCAACGCCTGCGGGGGCTTGATGTGGGTTCTTCAACTTGCCCGCTTGGAACCGGGAACCGAGACACGCCGGTTAGCGTGTCCTGCGAAGGGAGGGAGCATGTCTAGTGTTTAATTGCGTAAATTCACGATAGTGTTTCGAAGCTGTGCACCCCGAACCTCGCGCTTACGCCATACGAAGGGCGCCGCGTTTTCGTTATATGCCTTGGTGAATGCATGGATGGCCTCGATGAGTTGCGTGGTGCTTCTAAAGCTCGCGTTGTTCAAGGTCTTGCGCTGAAAGATGCCGAACCATATCTCGACTTGGTTGAGCCAACTTGCGCTGGTAGGCGTGAAGTGGAAAGTGACGTTTGGATGGGCGGCCAACCAGTCGTCGTTCTTCTTGTGGGTGTTCAGGTTGTCCAGGATGACGTGGATCTGCCGGTCTGCGGGCTGATCGGCGACGACCTCATCCATGAAGGCTTGGAAGTCGGCGCGTTTTTTGGTCTGCGTCGTCTTGCCGCGGATGACGCCGGTGGCAACCTCCAATGCGGCGAACAGGTTGACGGTGCCATGGCGCTTGTAGGTGCTCTTCATACCCTGGACGATCTTGCCGCTGCTGGTCTGCACGTAGCCGCGTGCCCGCTCAAGCGCTTGAATCGATGGCTTCTCGTCGACGCTGAGCACCAAGGCGTTCTGCGGCGGATTGAGGTACAGCCCGATCACATCGGCGGCCTTGGCGGCGAACTCGGGGTCCGTGCTGACGCACCAGGAACGGTGGCGCTGCAATTGGATGCCTTCCTTGCGCAGCACTCGCCACACCGCGTGATCGGACACGCTCAACGCTACTGCCAACGCGCCACCATCCCAACTCGCCATGCCCTCTGGCGGCGGCAGTTCGAGCTGAGTCAAGATTCGGTTACGCAACTCCATGCCGTACTTGGCCGGCTTGCCTGGCCGAGGCTCATCGCGCAGGCCAGCGATGCCACGCTCGGCAAAGCGCCGGCGCCACAGACCTACCGTGTTCGGCCGCAAGCCCGTCTCGCTGGCGACCTCATCGTTGCGCTTGCCTCGCACGCAAGCCAAGACAATGCGAGCTCGCTCGGCCATACGGACCTCGCCGCTTCGACTTCGAGACAACCGCTCAAGCTCGGCCATGACTTCCGCCGTGCACGACAACGCGACCGCCACTCGTGCCATGACGCCCCCTTGC
>JAYUSP010000550.1:0-3010 GCA_043755615.1 Betaproteobacteria bacterium | reverse complement strand
GCAAGACACCGAGCAGCGCACCGGTGAACATCGTGTGCGGCTCGGCGCTCGGGGCGCGTGCAACTTCGCTCGAAGGCGCAGCGCACAGCAGCGCGGTGCCGGCGCCGGCGACATCTTCACGCGCTTCGGCATCGGTATCGGCGACAAGTCGCTGCGTCACCGCGTCGACACTCATCAGCTCCTTGGCCGCGGCGCCGGAAAAACAGGCGTCGATGATGAAGTAGCGGCGCGACTGGCGCGCCACATTGCGCAGCGTCCGCTGCAGCGCGCGAAAACCCATCGAAAACTGCGCGTCGTCGGGCTTGAGGCTCTTCAGCGCCAGGTAGTAGGCCTTGTCGTCGGGGCCCAGAAAGCCGTGGCCGATGTAGTAGACGACGATGTCCTGCGCGGTGGCACCGGCGTCGCCTGCAGCGCCCTTCAAGAAGCCAGCGATCTGCTCACTCTGCGCCGGTGGGTGGCCGGCATCGTCGAAGAGCCAGAGCAGATGTTCCGGCGGCAGGCCGTAACCTGCCGGCGAGATGAAGTAGTCCTTCACCGCGAGTGCGGAGTTCAGGAAACGCGGGTTGTCCAGCGCCGGTTGCCGCGGGTATTGCGACGCACCCAGGATCACAACGCGGGTCGTCGCCGCATTGGGCAAGCGGGACGTGGCGATTTCGCTCACTGATGTACCTTCGGGCTGCGCACTTCGACGTTCGCCTTCTGCGTGGCCCGGCAGGCTCACACGATCTTGGCCAGCGACTCGGCGACCTTGGCCATGTCAGACGACGCACCGTCGACCTCGATCACCGTATCGCCCTTCCTGATGCGGATGCGTCCCGGGCGTTCGCGGGCGATGAAAGCGCCGATGCCCTTGGCGATATGCGTGGCCAGCGCGATCACCGCGGGCGTGCCGAGCACCAGGATCAGCGTCGCGCCCATGTCCATCGCTTCACCGTCGCCCCGCCGCACTTCGGCGTGCAAGCCCGGCGTCGCGTCGAGCAGCGCCTCGCGCAGCAGTGCCGCTTTTTCGCCGGCCTCGGCCGGGCTGAGGTCGTCGAACTGGATCGAGATTTCTTGGTTTGCGCTG
The DNA here is from genome assembly GCA_043755615.1 of Betaproteobacteria bacterium. GTDB lineage: Bacteria > Pseudomonadota > Gammaproteobacteria > Burkholderiales > Burkholderiaceae_C > Rubrivivax. Next base: position 1,944 of record JAYUSP010000550.1, on the reverse strand, counting down.
TCGGGCATGGCGGGCTCGCTGTAGGGATCGATTGGAAATCGTGGCACAGCGGGCGCACGCTGTCCACGCCGGTACGGCATAAAAGTGCTGATGCGCCGGCAGCGAGTCGGCGCTAGAGTCCGGCCCTTCTTCAGTCCGGAGTGACCGCGCCATGGAACCGCTCAAGGAATCCGACTACGTCGTGCCTGCCGAAATCGCTGGCCATCCAGCCTGGTTTCGACTCGAGGGCCAGCGCACCTACTACTCGTCGAACGCGGCGAAATACCAGACTCATTACCGGCGCATCAAGATCGCGTTGATCACCTTGGCGGCCGTGATCCCGGTGATGGTGTTCATCCCCGGAGATCCGTCGCGCTTCCTGGTCGCCGCCGCCGGCGTGGCGATCGCGGTGCTCGAAGGCTGGCTGCTGCTCAACCAATACGGCCCGCTGTGGGTCAAATACCGCACCACGGCCGAGAGCCTCAAGCGTGAACGCTGGCTGCTGCTGTCGGGTGCCGGCGACTACAAGGGCTTGGCGGTCGACTCGCGCATGGGCCTGCTCGCCGAACGCACCGAGGCGCTGCTGGCCGAGGAACACCAGGCCTGGACCGAAGCGCAGAAAAAAGCGCTCGAGGAACTGGCCAAGACCAAGGAGTGGGTGCAGAAGCAGGCGGACGAGGCCAAGGGCGGTGCCGCGACGGGTGCCCCGAGCGCGGCTGCGGCGGCAGGTGCCGTCGCCCATGGGGAGGCCACCGCCGACGCGCCGGTGGATGCGCCGGTCGGTCACCCGGTCGACGACGCCGACCCGGCGGCGGGGCCGGTTGCCGACCGCGCCAACGACGCCATCAACGAAACCACCACCGAAACCGGCGCCGAGACGCCCGCCGATCAGCGCCCGCCGGTCACATCGACCACCGTGCCGGTGCAATAACTCGCTTCGTCGGACAACAGCCAGACGATTGCCGCGGCGACTTCAGCGGCGGTGCCGGCGCGTTGCATCGGCGCCTGGGGCCCGAGCCGCGCGGCGCGGTCGGGCTCGCCGCCGCTGGCGTGGATATCGGTTTCGATGATGCCCGGGCGCACCGCGTTCACGCGCACGCCCTCGGCCGCAACCTCGCGCGCCAAGCCGAGCGTGAAGGTATCGATCGCGCCTTTGCTCGCCGCGTAGTCCACGTACTGCCCGGGCGCGCCGAGCCTGGCCGCCGCCGACGACAGGTTCACGATCGCGCCACCCGCGCCGCCATGGCGGGTGCTCATGCGACGCAACGCTTCGCGGGCGCAGACGATGCTGCCGACGATATTGATCATCATCATGCGTGTCAGCCGCTCGGCGCTCATCTGGTCGACGCGCTGCGCGACATCCACGATGCCGGCGTTGTTGACCAGGCCGCGCAAGGGCCCGAGTTCACGATCGACGGCGTTGAACATCGCCACCACATCGGCTTCGACGCCGACATCGGCACGCACCGCAAACGCCCGCCGCCCGCCGGCGCGCACCTGGGCGACCACTGCTTCGGCCGCCACTTGGTCGCGCGTGTAATTCACCGCCACGTCGTAACCGCGCTGCGCGGCCAGCAAGGCCGTCGCGGCGCCGATGCCGCGGCTGCCGCCGGTGATCAGAAGGACTGGGTTCATGCCCCGATGTTAGGCCGGCCGGCGGTCGGCTAGAGTCAACGCCCATCCCTGGAGAACCCGCATGCAACGCCGCCAATGGCTCATCACCGCGCCGACTTCGCTGGCCACGCTGACCGCCCTCAGTGCCATGACTGTTGCGCCCGCCGCCGTGCGTGCGCAGACGCTCGAAAAGCCGAAGGCCACGATCGCCGTCGGCGGCAAGAACCTGCTGTATTACCTGCCGCTGACGATTGCCGAGCAGCGCGGGTACTTCAAGGCCGAAGGGCTGGACATCTCGATCGTCGACTTTGCCGGCGGCGCGCGCGCCCTGCAAGCGGTGGTCGGCGGCAG
>JAYUSP010000549.1:0-9036 GCA_043755615.1 Betaproteobacteria bacterium | reverse complement strand
CGGTAGTCTGCGCATCGGCCGCCACGGCCGGCAACAACAGCAAGGCCCCGCACAGCGCCCGCCACACCGCGCCAGGATTCAAGCCGCGGCTCCGCTGGGCGCAAAACATTCGGCGACACGGGTCACTTTTTTGCCGGCGATGATCATGCCCAGGACTTCGTCTTCAGTGACTTCGCTGGTGCGGTAGGTGCCCACCGTGCGGCCGTTTTTCATCACCGACAAACGATCCGACAGACCAAACACATCGGGCATGTCGTGCGAAATCAGGAAGATGCCGACACCACCGGCCTTGAGTTTGCGCACCAGCTCGTGGACCATGCGTGTTTCTTCGGGCCCGAGCGCGGCGCAGGGTTCGTCCATGATCAAGGCGCGGGCGTTGAAATACAGCGCGCGCGAGATCGCAACGACCTGGCGCTGGCCGCCGGAGAGCGAGCGCACCGGCACCCGGATATTGGTGAAGTTGGGGTTCAGCCGGCGGAAGACATCACGCGCGGCTTTTTCCATCGCGTAGTCATCCAGCGTGCCCCATCGGGTCATCAACTCGCGGCCGAGAAAAAGGTTGGCGACGCTGTCCAGGTTGTCTGCCAGCGCCAGCGTCTGGTAGATCGTCTCGATGCCCAGGCCTTGTGAGTCGGCCGGGTTGTTGATCGACACCTTCTGTCCCGCGACATGGACTTCGCCGCTGTCGATGGGGTAGGCGCCGGCGAGCATCTTCATCAACGTCGACTTGCCTGCGCCGTTGTGGCCAAGCAGGGCCACGACTTCGCCGGGATAAACCGTCAGGCTCACGTCCTCGACCGCACGCACGCCACCAAAGGCCTTGTAGATGGCGCGCAGCTCGACGAGTGGCTTGCTGGCGACACTCATGTCATCCGCTCCCCAGTCGCGCGCCGGTAGAGCACGTCGAAGACCACCGCAATGATGAGCACCTGGCCGATGATGACCATGCGCAGACCGATGCTCACGTCGAGCAAGAGCAGGCCACTTTCAAGAAATTGCACGATCAGCGCGCCGAGCACCGAGCCGAGCACGGTGCCGCTGCCACCCGACAGCGCGACGCCGCCGATCACCGCCGCGGCAATGACGTACAGCTCCATATCCTTGCCCAAAGAATTGGTGCCGGCGTTCAAACGCGAGACCGAAACCACCGCCGCCACCGTGACCAGCACCGCGAGCAGCAGGAACAACTTGAGCATCACTTTCTTCACCGGGATGCCGACCAGGAGCGCCGCTTCGGGGTTGCCGCCGATCGCATAAACGTAGCGCCCGAAACGGGTGCGGTTGACGATGAAGGCCATCACCATCACGACCACGCCCCAGATCAATACCGGGATCGGGATGCCCTGGCCGGCGCCTTTGTCGGCCAGCACATAGGCATTCATCGTGGCCACAAAAACGAGCAGCACGGCGATGAAAAACAGCGTCACGCCGGCGTCGAACCAGAGCGGGCGCATCGGGAAACCGTGGCGGCTGGCATTGCGCCGGCGCGCGACCGCATTCACGCTCAGCAGTGCCACCAGCGCCAGCGCCAGCAGCCAGCTCAGGGTCGGCCCGAGCGAGCCTTCGAGGCCGCCGCCGAACATCAAAAACGTCGGGTCACTGACCGGCTGCGTCTTGCCATCGGCGACCAAAAACGCGGCGCCGCGAAACGAGACCAGGCCCCCAAGCGTGACCACAAACGAAGGCACCCCGAGATAGGCGGTGAGCCAGCCCTGGTACAGCGCGATGACCAGCGACACCAACAGGCCGGCCAGGATTGCCGGCGCCCAATGCCAGTTCTGGCTGTACATCAAAAACGCGATCAATACGCCGACGACACCCATCACCGAGCCGACCGACAAATCGATCTGGCGCGCAACGATGATCAGCGCAATCGCCGCCGCCACGATGCCGACCACGGCCGTCTGCTGCGCGATGTTGTAGAGGTTCTCCGGCGTCAAAAAGGTGCCGGTCAGCGCGTGGAACACCACGCCCATCACGACCAGCACGCCGGCCATGATCGACAGGCGCAGGTCGAGCGCGCTGATCTGCAATTGGTTCCACATCAGGCAGGACCGGGTTGGCGGGTACGCGCAATCAAAAATGAAAACCGCCCCGGCATGGGTCTGCCGGGGCGGGCTCGGTTTGCTGTGCAGTGAACTCCGTCGCGATTTACTTGCAGGCCGCCGGGCCCTTGGCCTTGTCGACACCCTTGCACAGATGGTCTTTCGAGATATGGCCGGCCTTGACGACGGCGTCCAGATTGGCCTGGGTCACCGGCACGGCCTTCAGGAACATCGCCTCCATCGGCACCTTCTTGGCACCCTCGGCCCAGGTCTCGGCGCCGGCAACCTTTTTGCCACCGGCTAGCGCAACTGCCGCGGTCGCGGCTTCACGGCCGAGGTCGCGCGAGTCTTTCCAGACCGACACCGTCTGCGTGCCCAAGGCGACGCGGTTCAGCGCCGCATGGTCACCGTCCTGGCCCGACACCGGCACGCCCTTGAGGCCGCGCGCCGACAGCGCTGCGACAACCCCACCAGCCATGCCGTCGTTGGAAGCGACCACCGCGTCAACCTTGTTGGCGTTTTTGGTCAGGATCTGCTCCATGTTTTTTTGCGCGGTCTCGGGCTTCCAGCCGTCGGTGTACTCCTCGCCGACGATTTTGATATCGCCCTTCTTGATCGCATCGGCGAGCACTTCTTGCTGGCCGGCGCGCAGGAAGTCGGCGTTCGGATCGGTGGGCGAGCCCTTGATCATCACGTAGTTGCCCTTGGGCTTGGCGGCGAGCACGGCACGCGCCTGCATGCGGCCGACTTCCTTGTTGTCGAAGGTGATGTAAAAAACACCCGGCGCTTCGATCAGGCGGTCGTAGGCGACGACAGGAATGTTCTTCGCCTTGGCCTTGGCCAGCGCCGGCACGATGGCGTCCTTGTCCATCGCCAGGATGATCAGCGCCTTGGCGCCCTTGGCGATCAGGCCGTCGATATCGGCAAGCTGTTTTTCCGGCGAGCCGCCGGCATCGGCTGACACATAACTGCCGCCGATCTTGGCGAGCTGGCCCTTGATCGCGGCTTCGTCGGTTTTCCAGCGCTCTTCCTGGAAGTTGGACCAGCTCACGCCGACCAGCGTCTGCGCCGCTGCAAAGCTGGAAAAACCGGCCAGCAACGCGCCAGCGATCATCTTGTATTTCATCATGCTCACTCCTGGGGATGGTAGGGGCCGGACACGAGACCTGGCCGATATGCTGACCGGGACCGATTGTCACCAACATCAACGCACGGCCCGCATTCTGGTGGACGCCCGAATGCGCTCTATCCGGTGCAACCCGAACGGCGTTGGCCGACTCGTCGCGGCGGCCAACCAGGTGTGCGATGCCTGGGGCAACCGGCAGCCGCTGGTGTCCGATGCGGACGTGCTGCGCTCGCGCCGATTGGCGCATCAGCACATCAATCCATCAATACATCGAATTGGCCTGGCGCAGCCGTGCCTTGCGCGCGCTCAAGCGGCGTTGGTTGCGTGCTGCCGCCGCGCTACGCGCCATGCTGCGCAGCCGATGGGTCAGGAAGGCGGCGCCGACGAGCAACACCGCGCTGAGCAGCGTCGCAAACGAGGTCCCGAGAAAAAGCACACAGGCGCTCCCCGCGGCCAGATAGAGCAAGGGCAAGCGCTCGTACAACCAATCGGGGAACCACATCGTCTGTCTCCTTGAAGCGCGGCCGAACGTGATCGACATCGGGTTGTCCTGGCTTGGCTGTCGCAGCGCGGTGGGTTCGTGCTGCATGCGTCAAGCCGCTGAACCCGAGGTTCGGCCAAGCGGCAAACCAAGGAAACCCCGCGGATGCTGGGTCGGTACCGACATTCACAGCCGTGCAAGCCCGGGCCGTGACATCCGCCCGGCCGCGGGCCGCGCTCCGCCCTTCAGCCGCGCAGCGTGCGGTTGAAAAAAGCCACCGTGCGGCCCCAGGCCTGGCGCGCCGCCGCCTCGTCGTAACGCGGCGTGGTGTCGTTGTTGAAGCCGTGCTGCGTGCCCGGGTATTTGAAGGCCTCGAAGCGCACATTCGCAGCGCGCAGCGCAGCTTCATAAGGCGGCCACATCGCGTTGATGCGATCGTCGTTTTCGGCAAAGACGAACAACATCTCGCACCTGATCTTCGCGGCCTGGTCGGCCGGTGCCGCGCCGCCATAAAACGGCACCCCGGCGACGAGTTGGGGCGCGCGTGTGGCAAGCATGTTCACGACGCCGCCGCCATAACCAAAACCCACCGCGCCGAGTTGGCCGCTGCCACCGGCGAGGGCCGCGCTCCAGGCCGCGGCGGCGACGAAATCCTGGTTGCACTTGGCCTGGTCGAGCTTGGTAAACAGCTCGCGTGCCTTGTCTTCGTTGCCGGGATAACCACCCTGCGAGAACAACATGTCGGGCGCGACCGCGATGAAGCCATCAAGCACCAGACGCCGCGCGATGTCTTCGATATGCGGATTCAGGCCCCGGTTCTCATGCACCACCAGCACCACCGGCAGCAGCCCTTCGGGCATCGCCGGGCGCGCGACAAAAGCGCGTACCTTGCCGTGGCCGGCGGGTGAATCGAACTCGACAAACTCGGTGTTGACGCGCGCATCGTTGGGCGCGACCTGCTGCGCCATTGCAAAGTCCGGGCTCAAAGCGGCGAGCAAGGCCGCCGCCGAGACGCCGCCGGCGGCGTATCGCGCAGCGCGGTCTAGAAATGCGCGGCGGTCGATATCGCCATGCACAACCTGGTCGAACAGCCGCATCACTTCGGGGTCGAAGTCGGCGGCGGTCGGGCGGGATACGGTGCGGCTCATCGTGGTCTCCTGGTGCATTCGGCCCCGTTGTACCTGCAGCCGAATGACCCCGGCGGCCGAAGGACTCCGGCTGCTGCCACACGAAAATAACTTTAGCCCGCAGCACCGCCGGCACGTCTGCGCCGCGCCATGAAACCGACGCCTGCCAGCCCCAGCGCGAGCAGCGCATAAGTGCCGGGCTCGGGCACCGCGGCGAGGGCCTTGACGCCGGTATCGGGAAAGTCGGTGAAGACGCCGTCGACGCCGAGCGCCATGTAGTAGCTCATCTCGGCCTGCGGGTCGCCGAAGCCGTAACCCGAGGCATCGTTGCGGAAGGTCCAGGTGTGCACCAACAGGCCTGCCTGGTGCGCCGCCTCGATGACCCCGGTGCTGCCGTCAACGCGCCGGTCGCCGATCGACAAGCCCGGCTTGCCGTCGCGCTCGACGCCATCGGCGACGGTTTTCACGAGATACGGCTTCCACGGCCCGACGCCGTCGGCATAGGTCTTGATCGCGGCCAGGCCGCCGGGGGTCAGCAGGTCGGCAAACGTCACGCTGCCACCTGCGGCCTGGATGTCGTAGGGCTGGCGGTAGGGGTCGACGAGCGCCATCGAACCATCGGCATTGACCGCGTCGGCATCGACGAGCTGCACCAGCCGGATGTCGGTCTTGCCATTCAGGTATTGCAGGTTGCCGACCTCAAAGGACTGGATGAAGACCGGCGCCGCGCCCGAGTTGCCATAAGCCGCGTGCAGCTTGTCGACGAGCGTGTTCTCGAAGACTTTGGCGCCGAAGACGCCGTCGTGAAAGGTCGAATGTTTGACCTCGGGGTAAATGCCCACCGGCCGCCCGAGCGCCAGGCTCTGCGTCTTGGCCAGCGTGATGACTTCGTCGAGCGTCGGGATTTCGTAGAGGCCGTTGAAACTCTGGTCGCGACCGGCGCGCGACTGCTTGGCGCGCAAGGTCTTGATCTCGGCGAGCGTGAAGTCGCTCGCAAAATAATCGGTTGTGGACACGCCGTCGACGAGCCGCGTGCTCATGCGCGCGGGGCCGAACTTCGCAGCCACGTCGGTGGTGCCGCCCAGCATCGGCTCGTGACGGGCAATCAGGATGCCGTCCCTGGTCATGACCAGATCGGGCTCGATGAAATGGGCACCTTGCTGGATCGCCAGCGCGTACGACTGCAAAGTGTGCTCGGGCAGATAACCCGATGCACCGCGGTGGCCGATGACGATCGGCGCCTGGCCGTTGAGCGTGTTGTAGGCGGCGACTGGCGTGGCGAGCATGGCGGCGGCCAGCGGCAGCAAGGCCAAGGCGCGGCCGAGCAGCGGTTTGCGTGAGCTGTGCATTTCTTTTCTCCTGGCGGGTGGGAAGGTTGAGCTTGAGCCGATGCAGTCTCCGGCGCAAGTGTGAAAACGCCGTGACCCTGCGATGACAGCCTCGGCCCGTCGGGCTGGCGTGCTGCTCTGGGCGCGATGCCCCGCGACGCTGCGGCTATGCTCTGCGCCCCATGCCCGCCGTGCACATCAACGACATCGAAGCCAGCATCAACTGGTGGCGCGAACGCTCGCCCTCGCTCGACGGCATCACCGCCTGCGCCGAGGTGCGCGCGCTGGCCGAGGTCTACGCGCTGCTCGTGTACTACCGCGACAACGAATGTGACGAAGTCTCGATGCCTGAGGCCGCCCGTGCCGCCTGGCTGACCTGGTACACGACCACCCCCGACGCACCCTGCATCGCGATCTGCTCGACCAGCCAGGGCGACGCCGAATGCAAGGGCTGCGGCCGCAGTTTTGACGAAGTCCAGCATTGGACGGCCTACTCGCCGGCACAAAAACGCGCGGTCTGGCGGCGCATCACGCTCGAGGCCCGCGCCTGGCGCTTCAACCGATATGCCGAGCGCGCGCGGCTGGCCACCGGCGTCGACCACCCGAACCCGGCCCTGTTTGCGCCCTTGGCCGGCGAAGGTGGCGCGGCTTGAGCGACCAGGTGCTGCCCGGCGACACCGACCGCTCGCTTCGCGGTAGCGCCAGGCGCATCAGCAAACTTGCCTGGCCGGTGCTGGTGGGGCAGCTTTCGGTGGTCGCCTTCGGCACCATCGACACCTTGCTCGTCGCCCGATTTTCGTCGCTCGACCTGGCGGCGCTGGCGGTCGGCGCGGCGATCTACATGACCGTCTTCATCGGCTTCATGGGCGTGGTGCTGGCGATCGGGCCGATCGTCGGCCAACTCTTCGGCGCGCGCCAGTACGCCCAAGCCGGCCGGCAGTTGCACCAGGCGCTGTGGATCGCGATTGGGATGGCCTGCATCGGCAGCACGCTGTTGCTGCTGCCGCAGCCGTTTTTGGCCATCGCGCAGGTCTCGCCCGAGGTCGGTGCCAAGTTGCAGGGCTATCTGACGGCGCTGGCTTTTTCGCTGCCGGCGTCGCTGCTGTTCACGGTCTACCGCGGCTTCAACACTGCCGTCTCGCGGCCCAAGGCGGTGATGGTGTTGCAGCTTTGCGGGCTGGCGCTGAAGGTGCCGCTGTCGGTGGCGCTGGTCTGGGGTGTACCGAGTTTGGGCGTGCCATCGCTGGGTGTTGTCGGCTGCGGCATCGCGACCTGCATCGCGATGTGGGCGCAACTGCTCGCCGCCGCCATCGTGCTGCGCCGCGACCCGTTTTATGAACGCTTCGCAATCTGGGGCCGCGGCCTGGACGCCCCCGACCGGCCGGCGCTGCGCACCCAGTTGCGGCTGGGGCTGCCGATCGGCGCGACGATCCTGATCGAGGTCACCGGCTTCACTTTCATGGCGATCTTCATTGCCCGCCTCGGCGCGGTGCCGGTGGCCGGGCACCAGATTGCGGCGAATCTCGTCGCGCTGCTGTTCATGATGCCGCTGGCGCTGGCCAACGCGACGAGCACGCTGGTCGCGCAGCGCATCGGGGCGCAGGATCTGCGCGATGCGCGGCGGCTGGGCTGGCATGGCCTGCTCATCGGCTGCATCGTCGCGGCGCTGATGGGCGGCACGGTATTCCTGGCGCGTGAGTCGATCGTCGCGCTGTACACCACCGACGCCGCGGTGGCTGCCGTGGCGCTGTCGCTGATCGCGTGGCTGGCCCTGTTCCACCTTGCCGACGCGGCGCAGGCGATCGCCGGTTTTGTGCTGCGCGCTTACCGCATCACGGTGATCACGCTGGTCGTCTACGTCGGCGCGCTGTGGGGCGTCGGCCTTTTTGGGGGCTATGTGCTGGCCTTCGATACCCTGGGCATCAGTCCGGCCGCGATGACCGGCGCGCGCGGCTTCTGGGTCGCTGCCACCGCCGGGCTGGTGATCGCCGCGGTGGTCTTGTGCATCTACATGGTCAGGATGCTCCAACGCCAGCGTGTCACTGGGATGTCACCCGAGCACCGTTGATCCCGCGACTTCGCGGCGCCACAGTGCGGCATCCAAAGTGTCATCCAGGGAGCCCGACCATGAACCGCCACACGATGCATCGCACGACCCATCGCACGACCCTCATTGCCACCGCGTTGCTCTGCACCAGCGCGGCAAAGGCCTACACCACCTTCGAGGGCGATCCCCGCTGGGGCAGCGGCCCGCTGGGCACCGGCGCGGTCATCACCTGGAGCCTGATGCCCGAAGGCACGGCGGCCGTGCGCAGCCCCGACAGCCCGCCTTTTCTCTTGCAGGAGTTCTGGGCCGGCAGCAACGACATGGCGAGCGTCTACGCGCAGCTCGACGCCGACCCGGCGCTGGGTGAGACCATTTTCCTGAACGCGCTGACGGCTTCGTTTGCAACCTGGTCGGCGGCCGCCCATCTCAGCTTCGTGCAAGTCAGCGACGATGGTTCGCCAATCGGCTTTGTCGGCGCCACTGGCGGCAAGGTCGGCGACATCCGCATCGGTGCGTACAAGTTCCTGACGCCGTTTTCGGCGTTCGCCGGGCACGCCTTTGAGCCGCCGGGTGGCACGTCGTTGCTCGCCGCGTACTGGGGCAGCACCGACCAGCGCAGCGATTTTGGCGACGTCAACCTGAATACCGAAGCGGTCTACAGCAGCTTTGCCGGGCTCGCGGAGGGCGACGCCTTCCCGCGCTTCGGCAACGATATCCAGGGCCTGCTCAGCCACGAGATCGGCCATGCCCTCGGCCTCGGCCACCCCGAGGCTGACGGGCTGGCGCCCGGCGAGAATCAAACCATCATGTACGTCGGCCCCGACTGCTGCAGCAGGCTGCGACGCACCCTCGGCGCCGACGATGTCGCGGGTATTCAATTTC
>JAYUSP010000548.1:0-9038 GCA_043755615.1 Betaproteobacteria bacterium | reverse complement strand
TGCCTCTGACCGCGCGCTTCAGCGCAGCGACGCGTTGATCTTCGCCAGCGCCGCGGCGCCCGGGTTCAACTCGGCCTCGGTCAGCACATTCAACGGCGTGGCCACCGTATTCAGCGCTGCGTGCAGGTCGCTCGCCTGCGGGTCGACATACAACAATCCGGTGCCGATCTCGCCGTCTTCGGCCATCAACTGCAAATGGTTCATCGCCGAGCGGCGGTCGGTCGGGTCGTAGTCGGCGTGCAGCTTGCGCAGGCGCATCGTGCCGCCGTCGGCCTGCGGCAATTCGATGACCTCGCCGGGTGCGGGATCGGCGCTGATCTCGGCGGCGAGATCGATGAAGTCGATCCGGCTCACCGCCTCGTTGTGTTCACGCACATGGTCATAACTGCGCGTGCTGCCGGCGTGGTTGTTGAACGCCACGCAGGGGCTGATGACATCGAGAAAAGCCGCGCCGCCATGGCGGATCGCGCCCTTGATCAAGGGCACGAGTTGGCCCTTGTCGCCGGAGAATCCACGCCCGACATAGGTCGCGCCAAGCTGCAGCGCCATGCCGACCAGGTCGACCGGCGATTCGGCATTGACGGCGCCTTTTTTGCTCTGGCTGCCACGGTCGGCGGTGGCCGAAAACTGGCCCTTGGTGAGGCCGTAGACGCCGTTGTTCTCGACGATGTAGACCATGCGCACGCCGCGCCGCATCGCATGCGCAAACTGGCCGAGGCCGATCGACGCCGAATCGCCGTCGCCCGACACGCCCAGGTAGAGCAGGTCGCGGTTGGCCAGGTTGGCGCCGGTCAGCACACTGGGCATGCGGCCGTGCACGGTGTTGAAACCGTGGCTGGCGCCAAGAAAATAGTCGGGCGTCTTGGAGCTGCAACCGATGCCCGAGAGTTTGGCGACGCGGTGCGGCTCGATATCCAACTCCCAGCAGGCCTGCACGATGGCCGCTGAAATCGAGTCATGGCCGCAGCCGGCACACAGCGTGGAGATCTTGCCTTCGTAGTCGCGGCGGGTGTAGCCGACCTTGTTGCGGGTCAGCGTCGGATGATGCTGGCGCGGCTTGGCGATATAGGTCATCGGGCTCTTTCCTTGCGCGGCGCGACCGCCAGAGCGTGGACGTTCTTGGTGATCGCCTGCTTGATGAAACGCGCGGTGATCGGCGTGCCGTCGAAGTGCAGCACCGGCGTCAGGCGCGCGGGGTCGACTTCGAGTTCGTTGACCAGCATCGAACGCATCTGCGCGTCGCGGTTTTGTTCGACCACAAAAAGCTGGTCGTGTGCGGCGATGAATTCGGCCACGCTCGGTGCAAACGGAAAGCTGAGCAGCCGCATCGCGTCGAGGTGGATGCCGTCGGCGGCGAGGGCTTCGAGCGCCTCGTCCATCGCGGCTGCGGTGCTGCCGAAATAGATCACCGCCAGGCGCGTTTTCTTGACTGCCGCGCGCAGCACCGGCTGCGGCGCGATCAGCGCCGCGGTCTGGAATTTCTTCAGCAGCCGCTGCACATTGTTCATGTAATCGTGGCCGGCTTCCGAGTAACGCGCGTATTCGTCGCGGGTGGTGCCGCGGGTGAAGTAGGCGCCCTTGCTCGGATGGGTGCCGGGCAGCGTGCGCCAGGGAATGCCGTCGCCGTCGACATCCTTGTAGCGGCCGAAGTCGCGGCCGGCTTCGAGCTCTTCGGCGCTCATCACCTTGCCGCGGTCGTAGGCGCGTTCGTCGCTCCACTCGAAAGGCGCGCACAGGCGCTGGTTCATGCCGATATCGAGATCGGTCATCACGAAGATCGGCGTCTGCAGGCGGTCGGCGAGGTCGAGCGCGGCGGCGCTGAACTCAAAACACTCGCCCGGGTCCTGCGGCAGCAAGAGCACATGTTTGGTGTCGCCATGCGAGGCGTAGGCGCAGCTCAGCAAGTCGGCCTGCTGGGTGCGGGTGGGCATGCCGGTGGACGGCCCGCCGCGCTGCACGTCGATGATGGTCAGCGGGATCTCGGCAAAGTAGGCCAGGCCGATGAACTCGGTCATCAGCGATACGCCCGGGCCCGAAGTGGCGGTGAACGCCCGCGCGCCGTTCCAGCCGGCGCCGGTGATGATGCCAATCGAGGCGATCTCGTCTTCGGCCTGCACCACCGCATACCGCGCCTGCCCGGTGGCGGGGTCGTGACGCAGCTTCTTGCAATAAGCCTGGAAGGCCTCGGCCAGCGACGACGACGGCGTGATCGGGTACCAGGCACAGACCGTGGCACCACCGTAAACACAGCCCAAGGCCGCGGCGCTGTTGCCGTCGATGAAGATCTGCTCGCCCACCGCCTTGGCACGCCTGACGCGCAAACCGATCGGCGGCTTGAGGTGGTCGCGGGCAAAGCCGGCGCCGGTTTGCAGGGCCCTGACGTTGGACTCGAGCAGCCGCTCCTTGCCCTTGTACTGCTCTGAAAAAAGTTTCTCGATCACCGCCGTATCGACGTCCATCAGCGCCGCCAATGCGCCGAGCACCATGATGTTCTTGAACAGCGTGCGCTGGCGCGGGTCTTCGTAGGTCGCGTTGCAGATCGCGGTGACCGGCATCCCGATGACCGTGATGTCGCCGCGGAAGGCCGACGCCGGCAACGGCTTGGTGCTGTCGTAGAAGAGATAACCACCGGCTTCGATCTCGGCCAGATCCTGTTTCCAGGTCTGCGGATTCATCGCGACCATCATGTCGATGCCACCCCGCCGGCCGAGCCAGCCACGTTCGCTGACACGCACTTCGTACCAGGTCGGCAGGCCCTGGATATTGCTCGGGAAGATATTGCGCGGACTCACCGGCACGCCCATGCGCAACACCGCCTTGGCGAACAACTCGTTGGCCGACGCCGAACCCGAGCCGTTGACGTTGGCGAACTTGATGACAAAGTCGTTGACCGCTTCGAGGCGTTTCATGCCAGCACCCCCGCGCGTGGCGTCTTGCTGTCACGGCACATCGGGCCGGCCTTGGTTGTGATGAGCAGGAATTTCTGCATGTCCCAGGCGCCGGTCGGGCAGCGTTCGGCACACAGCCCGCAATGCAGGCAGACATCTTCGTCCTTGACCATCACCCGCTGGGTTTTCAGCTCGCGACTGACGTACAAATCCTGCGTCAGGTTGGTCGCCGGCGCATTCAGGCGCTCGCGCAGGTCGACTTCTTCGCCGTTGCCGGTAAAGGTGATGCAGTCCATCGGGCAGATGTCGACGCAGGCGTCACATTCGATGCACAGCTCGTCGGCAAACACCGTCTGCACATCGCAGTTCAGGCAGCGCTGCGCCTCCTTGAAAGCCGTGGCCAGGTCGAAGCCGAGTTCGACCTCGACCTTGATGCTCTTGAGCGCCTTCTCGGCTTTTTCCCAGGGCACCTTGAAGCGCAGGTCGTCGCTGATCGCGTTGTCGTAGCTCCACTCGTGAATGCCCATCTTCTGCGACATCAGGTTCAGGTGTGGCGGCGGCCGGCTGCTAATAGGCTCGCCATGCAGCAGGCGGTCGATCGACACCGCGGCCTCGTGACCATGCGCCACCGCGGTGATGATGTTCTTCGGCCCGAAGGCTGCGTCACCACCAAAAAAGACATTCTTGATCGACGCCTGGAAGGTCTTGGCGTCGAGCACGGGCAGGCCCCATTCATCGAAGCTGATACCGCAATCTCGCTCGATCCAGGGAAAGGCATTTTCCTGGCCGACGGCGATCAGCACCTCGTCGCAATCGATGACGACATCGGGCTCGCCGGTGGGCACCAGCTTGCGCCGGCCCTTGGCATCGTAGACCGCCTCGACGACCTCGAAGCGCATGCCGACCAGCGTGCCGCCTTCGTGGACAAAGGCCTTGGGCACGTGGTAGTTGATGATCGGGATGTCTTCGTGCATCGCGTCTTCTTTTTCCCACGGCGACGCTTTCATTTCCTCGAAGCCGGAACGCACCACGACCTTCACGCTGTCGGCGCCCAGGCGGCGCGCCGAGCGGCAGCAGTCCATCGCGGTATTGCCACCACCGAGCACGATGACGCGCTTCTTGACGCTGGTGACATGGCCGAACGATACCGAGGCCAACCAGTCGATGCCGATATGGATATTGGCCGCGGCCTCGTGGCGACCGGGCATGTCGAGGTCGCGGCCGCGTGGTGCGCCGCAGCCGACGAAGATCGCGTCCCAGCCCTGTTTGAGAAACGTGGCCATCGAGTCGATACGTTCGCCGGCGCGGAACTCGACACCGAGGTTCATGATGAAGCCGACCTCTTCGTCGATCACCGTTTCTGGCAGCCGAAAGCGCGGGATCTGCGTCCACATGAAGCCGCCGGCTTTTTTCTCGGCATCAAAAACCGTCACCTGGTAACCCTGCGATTGCAGGTCGCGCGCCACCGTCAACGACGCCGGCCCGGCGCCGACGCAGGCCACGCGCTTGCCGTTCTTGGCCAGCGGCCGGGGGATCATCGCGCGCACCTCGTCGCCCTTGAAGTCCGAGGCTACGCGCTTGAGCCGGCAGATCGCCACCGGCTCGGGCTTGGCCGCATTTTCTTCTTCGACGCGGCCGCGGCGGCAGGCTGGTTCGCACGGCCGGTCGCAGGTGCGACCGAGGATGCCGGGAAAGACGTTGCTGACCCAGTTGACCATGTAGGCGTCGTCGAAGCGCCCTTGAGAGATCAACCGGATGTATTCGGGCACGGGGGTGTGCGCCGGGCACGCCCATTGACAGTCGACGACCTTGTGAAAGTAATCGGGTCCAGACACGTCGGTGGGGCGCACGCTGAGGTCTCCTTCTCGCGGCGCCAGGGTGCTCGTCCAACACGCGCAAGGCAGTCGCCGTCGATGGCGCAGCAGTCTACCCACGGTTGGGGTCGCCGCAATCCGGCTATCCCTGAGTCAAAAACCCGCCTGTTCGGCGCGCCAGCGGGGCGGTTTGTAGGCGGCTGAAATGAATCGACCCCGCCGCGGCGGGGTCGATCGGTCTGGCTTGGGGGACCGCTCAGGCGAGTTTGCGGCGGCGGCGCGCGACCAGGCCGATCGCACCGACACCGGCGAGCAGCATCAGATAGGTCTCGGGCTCAGGCACCGGCGGATTGACCGTGCGCTCGTAGGTCAACTGCCCGCGGATGGCACCGCCGGGATGCGCCGCGTTGTGCAGGTTGACGTAGAACCCGGGCGCCGAGGCGGGGGTGATGGACGCGAGATCGGCGTCGAAGAGGCCGGCCCCGTTGTAGGCGCCACTGAAATTGACGATGACACCACCGTTGACACCGGCAGCGCCGGTGTGGATGTGCGCACCCGTCAGGGCCGGCGCAATGTTCATCGCCAAAAACGACCAGGAAATCGTGTTGGCCACGTTGTCAATGATCAGCGTGGCGCCGCCCCAACCGTCGGCATCACCCACGGTGGGTGCGACTTCGTTGCTGCCCAACAGGGCAGCGGAATAAATATCGATCGATGCCTGAGCGGGTGCCGCGGCGAATGCCGAAACAGCTGCCAGGGCGAAAAGTGATTTGCGCATGGATGTCCTCCGTTGGATCAACGCTTGTTGATTGAGGCAAAGATTAAGCGAACGCGCGATTTGTAGTGAATTGTTACCACCCCTCAGATAAGGGGGTCGCGACACCCGCGTCAGGCGGGCAGCACGCGTTGCACCCGCACCAGCCCGGCGGCTTTGTGACCCTTGCGCGCCCGCTTGCCAAGATGGTGTTCGACGGCTGCCGTCGACAGCAGCTCCTCTTTCGGCTTGCCGCCACGACCGCTGCCCAGCAGCCGCAGACGGTCGGCAAAAGTCGTGACCGCGACCAGCGGCGACTTGGCATCGACACTCATGAGGGTTAACCCCTTGCCGCCACCCGGCTGCCGCTTCAGATCGGCCAGCGCAAAAACCAGCAGCCGCCCGTCCATCGCCAGGCAGGCCACTCGGATGTGGCTGGCGGCCACCACCACTGGCGGCAGCAACCGGTCCCCATCCTGCACCGTCAGGAATGCCTTGCCGCCCCGGTTGCGGCCGTGCAGGTCAGCGGCTGCAGCGAGCAAACCAAAGCCGCCGGTGCTGGCGAGCAGCAGCGTGGTGTCGGCCGGACCGGCGAAATAGTGGCTCGGCTGGGTGCCGGATTCAAAGTCGACCAGCGTCGTCACCGGCGCGCCGTCGCCGCGGCCGCCGGGCAGCAGCGCAGTGCCGACGCTGTAGGCGCGCCCATTGCTGCCCAGCACCACCAGCGTATCGACGCTGCGGCAGGGGAAGACGCCATAAAGCTCGTCGCCGGGTTTGAACTGCAAGGTCGCGACGTCGATCTCTTGGCCCTTGAGCGCACGCACCCAGCCCTTCATGCTGACGACCACCGTCACCGGCTCGTCGACGACACGTGTCGTCGCCACCGCTTTGCGTTCTTCGTGGACGAGCGTTCGGCGATCGTCGCCATGGGCTTTGGCGTCGGCTTCGATCTCGCGGATCAGCGTGCGCTTCAGTGCGGCCGGGCTGGCCAGGATTTCCTCGAGCTTCTTCTGCTCTTCGCGCAGGCTGCTCAACTCCTGTTCGATCCGGATAGCTTCCAGCCGCGCCAGCTGACGCAGGCGGATATCGAGAATGTCCTCGGCCTGCCGATCGCTCAAGCCAAAGCGCTCGATCAACGCCGGCTTGGGCTCGTCGGCATTGCGGATGATGCTGATCACTTCGTCAATATTCAGCAGCACCAACTGCCGGCCTTCGAGCACATGGATGCGGTCGAGTACGCGGTCGAGCCGATGTTGCGAGCGGCGCTGCACCGTCGCCTGCCGGAAAGCGACCCACTCGACGAGGATCTGGCGCAGCCCCTTTTGCACCGGGCGGCCATCGATGCCAACCATCGTCAGGTTGATCGGCGCGCTCGTCTCCAGCCCGGTGTGCGCGAGCAGCGTGGTGATCAGCTCGGCCTGCTCGACGCTGCGGCTCTTGGGCTCGAAGACCAGGCGCACTGCGGCGTCCTTGCCGGATTCGTCGCGCACCGTGTCGAGCACCGCCAGCACGCTGGCTTTGAGTTGCATCTGGTCGGCGCTCAAGGCCTTCTTGCCGACCTTGACTTTCGGGTTGGTCAGCTCCTCGATCTCTTGCAGCACCGACTGCGCGCTGGTGCCGGGGGGCATCTCGGTGACCACCAACTGCCACTGGCCCCGCGCCAGGTCTTCGATCTTCCAGCGCGCGCGCACCTTCAGGCTGCCGCGGCCGCTGGTGTAGATGGCGCGGATCTCGGCACCTGAGCTGATGATCTGGCCGCCGCCGGGATAGTCGGGTGCCGGCAGCAGCGCAAACAGTTCGTCGTCGCTCAGGCGTTCGTTGCGCACCAGCGCGACCGCGGCGGCTGCCACTTCGCGCAGGTTGTGGCTCGGCACTTCGGTGGCCAGGCCAACGGCGATGCCACTCGCGCCGTTGAGCAACACAAAGGGCAGACGTGCGGGCAGTTGTCGTGGTTCGATCGTGCTGCCGTCGTAGTTGGGCTGAAAGTCGACCGTGCCTTCGTCGATCTCGTCGAGCAGCAGGCGCGCGATCGGCGACAGCCGCGCTTCGGTGTAGCGCATCGCCGCCGCGCCGTCGCCATCGCGCGAACCAAAATTGCCCTGGCCGTCGACGAGCGGATAGCGCTGGCTGAAACTCTGCGCCATGCGCACCAGCGCGTCGTACGCGGCCTGGTCGCTGTGCGGGTGGAAGCGGCCGAGCACGTCGCCCACGACGCGCGCCGACTTCACCGGCTTCGGCGCGGTGTTGCCGGTAAACCCCAAGCCCATGCGCTGCATCGAATACAGGATCCGGCGCTGCACCGGCTTGGCGCCGTCGCAGACATCGGGCAGCGCGCGGCCCTTGACCACGCTCAGCGCGTACTCAAGGTAAGCACGCTCGGCGTATTCGGTGATCGCGATGCGGTTGTCGGAGTCAGCGGCGGGTGCGGGAGGCGGGTCGAACAGATCGTTCATCGGTCGGCGGAAAGGATCAAATAGGAGGCAGGCAGCGGCAGCGCAAAGCCGCGGCTAGAAACGAAGCTCGAAACGCTGGCCGCGGATGGCGAAGATGGCCGACTTCGGGGCGATGCGCTCAAGCAGCAACCCCGGCGCGAGCAAGTCACCTTCGCGAAAAACCTGGCCGTTGACGATGACCATGCGCGCGGCGGCCTGCTCCGAATACACCGAGCCGCCGACATTCAGCGCCGGCAGCTCGCGCCTGACGCTGTCGGGCAACTCAGCCAGCGTCGGCAGCTTGGCCGGCGCTGGCGGCGGCGATGGCAGCGGTTTTGCCGCGGCAATTGCCGGGGCCTTGACTGCCGCTGAGGTCGGTGGTTTGACAGCCGGTGCGGCGGGCGTTGACGTTGCGGGCGGTGCGACCGCCGCGGCGCCAGGCAGCGACGGCATCGGCATCGGCATTGGCGTGGGCATCTGCGTGGGCATGGTCGTCGACATCGGTGCTGGCTGCGGCGGCACCGATGCCACCACCACCGCCGGCGCATCGGCGCTGTACTTCCACAGCCCGAGGCCGACCAACACAATCGCCCCGCCAGCCGCCAACCAGCCCCAGGGCCGCTGCGCGCGCGCCGGTTGGGCGTCGTCAATGGCCGTCAGCAACAGATGCTGCGCGTTCAGGTCCGGCACCGCGCCGCGGTCGCGCTCGGCATCAGCACGGCGCAGCGCGTCCAGGATGTAGGACATCAGCTCACCTGCCCTTCGAAACCGGCGCGGCGCTGGCCGCAGGCCTCGCGGCGAACTGCTCGAACAGCCGCGCGCCGATCGCAAACAGCGCCGCACCAACGAGCAAGCCGATGAGCAGGGCCGCGCCCACGCGGCGCCGGCGCGACATCCGCCAGCGCAGCCGGTTGCCGCTGTAGCCAGTGACCTCTTGCGCCGCCTTGTCGATGATGCGCGGGTCCACCGTCGCTTTGCCGATGGCATAGGCACCGAGCATCGCGCGGTCGCACAGCAGGTTGATGCGTCGCGGCACGCCCCGCGTGAGCTGGTGCACCCGCCGCACCGCGACATCGTCGAAGGGCACCGCCGCGGTGAGGCCGGCAACCGCCAGCCGATGGCGGATGTACTGCGCCGTTTCACGCTCGGT
>JAYUSP010000547.1:0-9082 GCA_043755615.1 Betaproteobacteria bacterium | reverse complement strand
AGGGCCTGATCGATCGACACCAGCGCTCGATGAACTTGCAAGAGGTGCTCCGGGTCTGGCTCACCGGCCGGCGCGACGAGTCCATCGGCGCGTACTGGCCGATCAAAGGTGAGTTTGATGCGTTGCCGGCGCTGTTCCGCTGGAGCGAGGGCGGCGAAGATGGGCGGGCCCGGCGGATCGGCCTGCCGGTCGTCAATCGCGACACCAAACAACTCACGTTTCAGGTCTGGTACCCGGGCTGCGAGATGGAAGACGACGCCTACGGCATCCCCAAGCCCAAAGGCACCGAGGTCTTCGTGCCAACGCTGTTGCTGGTGCCCTGCGTCGGCTACGGCCCGAGCGGCATCCGGCTCGGCTACGGCGGTGGCTTCTACGACCGCACGTTGGCCACCTTGCAACCGCGCCCAACGACTGTTGGCCTGGCCTACGCACAGGGCTTTGTGCCCTGGTTGGTGGGTGAGCCGCACGATGTGCCGCTGGATATGATCCTCAGCGACGAGGGCGTGGCCTGGACCTCAACGCCCTAGACGTTTGCAGATCTCGAGCGACAGTGCCGACTGGTTGAGCGTGTAGAAGTGGATGCCCGGCGCGCCGCCGGCGATCAGGCGCTCGCAGAGTGCCGCCACGACATCGATGCCGAACGCGCGCACCGACGCCGCGTCGTCCAGAAATCCTTCCATCTTCAGCGCCACCCAGCGTGGGATCTCGATGCCGTCGCGCTGCGCGAACTGGGCGATCTTGGCGTAGTTGTGGATCGGCATGATGCCGGGCACGACGGGCGAGTCGACACCGAGCGCGCGTACCTCGTCGACGAAGTGAAAGTACGCGTCGGGGTTGAAGAAGAACTGCGTTATCGCCGAGTCGGCGCCGGCCTTCATCTTTCCGGCAAAGTGTTCGAGATCGCGGCGCGCGTAGCGCTGCTGCGGGTGGTACTCGGGGTAGGCCGCGACCTCGATATGCCAGTCGTCGCCTTCGGTGGCGCGGATGAACTCGACCAGCTCGTTGGCATAGCGGAAGTCGCCCGCCGTTGCGGTGCCGCTGGGCAGGTCGCCGCGCAGCGCGACGACGCGGCGGATGCCTTGCGCACGGTAGGTTGCCAGGATTTCGGCGATGTTTTGCCGCGTCGAGCCAACGCAGGACAAATGTGGCGCGGCTTCATGGCCGCTGGCGGCTATCGCGCGGACGGTGTTCAAGGTCTTCTCGCGCGTCGACCCGCCGGCGCCGTAGGTGACGCTGAAAAACTCCGGCGCCACGGCGGCCAGGTCAGTGACCACGGTCATCAGCTTTTCGCTGCCGACGGGCGTGTTGGGTGGGAAAAACTCAAAGCTGATCGGGACCGGTGATGAGGCGTTCAAGTTGGGGCTCCGACAGACGCAGGCGCGCCCAGGACATAAGGTGAAAGTGCGGCGGCAATGAAGGCGCAGGCGGGCGTGGTCAGGCCGTGACGCCGGCTGCGGCGCATCACCGCGCCGGCCAGCCAGGGCAGCTCCAAGGGCCGGCCGGCTTCCAGGTCGTGCAGCATCGAGGCCTTCATCGTGGGCGGCAGGCCGTCGACAAAATTCAACTGGCGATCAACAAAGTCGGCAGGCAAAACGACACCTTCGGCGCGCGCGAGCGCTGCGGCTTCGGCCATCACCGATTCAAGCAAAGCCCTCAATTCGGGGCTTTGGCGTGTCGCTTCCACCGGCAGGCGTGTCAGCGCGGTGAGGCTGCTCAGGCCGACAAGAAAGACAAACTTCTCCCAGCTTGCGCGGCGCATGTCGTCGAGCATCTCGGCATCGATGCCGGCCGCTGTGCAGGCGGCAAGAAACTTTTGCAACGCCGGGATCTGCCCGGCATGTGTGGCGCCAAAGCGCAGCCGCGCGAAGGGCTCGCCATGCTCGATGAACCCGGGTGCCGCGATCTTCGTGGCGATGTAGGCGGCGCCCAGCGCGACCGCCTCAGGCCCCAGCGCAGTGCCAAGCAGGTCTGCGACGTCGACACCGTTTTGCAGCGGCAAGACGACGCTTCCCGGCCGCACGAGTGGCTTGAGCGACATCGCTGCGGCCTGCGCATCGGGCAGCTTGACGGCAAAGACCACGATATCGGCGGGCTCCAAAGTGGCCGGGTCAGCGGCCACCGTGTGCGGGCGCACCAGCAGATCACCGAGCGGGCTGGTGACCCGCAGGCCTTGCTCGGCGATGGCCTGCGCATGCCGGCCGCGCGCCACAAACGAGACCCGCGCACCGGCTGCGATGAGCCGGGCACCGAAATAGCCGCCGACACCGCCGGCGCCGACGAAGACGATGTGCATCACCTGGCCTCCTGCGCGCATCGCTGCGCAGCGTGATCTCAATGAAATGTGGCGTTCCCACTTTCGTTGATCCCCACGGGGGACGGCCGGCTGCGGCCGGCCTTGGGGTGCTCAGTAGCGGTAGCTGTCCGGCTTGAACGGGCCGGTCTTGGCGACGCCGATGTAGGCCGCCTGCTCGTCGCTGAGCTGCGTGAGCTGCGCGTTCAGCGTCTTCAACTGCAGCAGCGCAACCTTTTCATCGAGGTGCTTGGGCAGCACATAGACCTTGCCGATGTCGTAGCTCGCGCTGCGCGTGAAGAGTTCGATCTGCGCGATGGTCTGGTTTGCAAACGAGCTGCTCATCACGTAGCTCGGGTGGCCGGTGCCGCAGCCCAGGTTCACCAAGCGGCCCTTGGCCAGCATGATGATGCGTTTGCCCGGCTTGCCGTCGACGCCCGGAAAGATCACATGGTCGACCTGCGGCTTGATCTCTTCCCACTGGTACTTTTCGACTGACACGATGTCGATCTCATTGTCGAAGTGGCCGATATTGCAGACGATTGCGTTGTGCTTCATCGCCGCCATGTGGTCGTGCGTGATGACACTCTTGTTGCCGGTGGCGGTGACAAAGATATCGGCCTTGTCGGCAGCCCACTCCATCGTCACCACGCGGTAACCCTCCATCGCCGCTTGCAGCGCGTTGATCGGGTCGATTTCCGTGACCCAGACCTGCGCCGACAGCGCGCGCAGCGCCTGCGCCGAGCCCTTGCCGACATCGCCGTAGCCAGCGACGACAGCGACCTTGCCGGCAATCATCACGTCGGTGGCGCGCTTGATGGCGTCGACCAGCGACTCGCGGCAGCCGTAGAGGTTGTCGAACTTGCTCTTCGTCACCGAGTCGTTGACGTTGATGGCGCGGAACATCAGCGTACCCTTGGCGGACATTTCGTTCAAACGATGCACGCCAGTGGTCGTTTCTTCGGTCACGCCAATGATCTGCGCGCCCTTGCGGCTGTACCAGGTACCGTCCACAGCCAACTTGGCCTTGATCGCGGCAAAGAGTTCGCGCTCTTCTTCGCTGCCCGGGTTGGCCAGCAGCGAGGCATCGGTCTCGGCGCGTTTACCCAAATGCATCAGCAGCGTTGCGTCGCCGCCGTCGTCCAGGATCATGTTCGGGCCTTCGCTGGCCGTGCCTTTGGGGCCGAAGTCGAAGATGCGATGGGTGTAGTCCCAGTAGTCGCGCAGCGTCTCGCCCTTGTACGCAAACACCGGCGTGCCCTTGACGGCAAGCGCAGCAGCGGCATGGTCCTGGGTCGAGAAGATGTTGCACGAGGCCCAGCGCACTTCGGCGCCCAGGGCTTGCAGCGTTTCGACCAGCACCGCAGTCTGGATCGTCATGTGCAGCGAGCCGGTGACGCGTGCGCCCTTGAGCGGCTGCGATTTGGCGTATTCGCTGCGGATGGCCATCAGTGCGGGCATCTCGCTTTCGGCGATGGCGAGTTCCTTGCGGCCCCAGTCGGCAAGCGACAGGTCGGCGACGGCGTATTGTTCAGTGGGTTTGAGGACGGCGTTCATCAGAGGCTCCAGGCATTGAAGGACCTGCGCGTTGATGTCGGCGGGGCGGGATGAGCTAGCTCCCCCTCACCCTCGACGACACGTCGTGCAGGTGAGCGCAGTTGCATGGAAGATTCCCGAGCCTGGCCTGGCGTTTTGTGGACGCCGGAGGTTGCAACGCTCCTCGGAAACCCTGAATTGTAGCCATGCCCGCCAGGCCGTGTCGAATCTGGTGTGCAAGACTTGGCGGATGACAAGGCCTCTTGCGCTGCACCGTCTTGATGCCTCGGCGCTGTCAGGCGTGATCGGTGTCATGACCGATATTGACGACACGCTCACCAGTGGCGGCCGGCTCGATCCGGCGGCCAAGAACGCCCTCGAAGCGCTGCGCCGTGCCGCGGTGCCGGTGATCGCGATCACCGGCCGGCCGATGGGCTGGAGCCGGCCGTTTGCACTCAAATGGCCGGTGACCGCGATCGTTGCCGAAAACGGCGCCGTGGCGCTGCTGCGCGAAGGCAGTGGTCTGCGCATCGAATACGCGCAGGACGATGCGACGCGGCTGATGAATACGCAGCGCCTGCAGGCCGTCGCGCAGCGGGTGTTGGCCGAGGTGCCAGGCGCCACGCTGGCCCGCGACAGCGCCGGCCGCGTCACCGATATCGCCATCGACCACGCCGAGTTTGCAGGTCTCGCGCCGGCGCAGGTCGCACAGGTCGTCGGGCTGATGCAGTCCGCGGGCATGACCGCCACCGTCAGCTCGATCCACATCAACGGCTGGTTTGGCGCGCACACCAAGCTCAGTGGCGCGCGATGGGCCGTGCAGCGGCTCTATGGCCGCGATCTTGACACCGAAGTGCAGCGCTGGGTTTATATCGGCGACTCGACCAACGACCAGCTGATGTTTGGCCACTTTGCGCTCAGCGTCGGCGTCGCGAACCTGATGCAGTTTGCGCCGCAGTTGCACACCTGGCCGGCGTACATCACCGCAGCTGCGCGCGGTGCGGGCTTTGCCGAAGTGGCCACGGCGTTGATCGCCGCAAAGACCGCGGCGCGCACTGCTGCCAGGTCAACGCGCTGACGCGCCCGTGCCGCCGGGCACCAACGCCAGAAATTCGTGCAGGCGCTGCAGCTCTTGGTCGAGTGCGCGACGGTAGGCGCCATCGCGGGGCGCCTTGCCACTGACATGGCCGATCTCGGCGTGTAGCGCGCCGTCGCGCACCGCGAGGTTGCCCCAGCCGATGACCTGCCCGCGCCACAGCATCGGCAGCGCGTAGTAGCCGCGCACCCGTTTTGAGGCCGGTGTGTAGCCTTCGAAGCGGTAGGCCCAGCCCCAGAACATCTCGAAGCGCCGACGGTCCCAGACGATCGGATCGAAGGGCGCGAGCAGGCGCAAATCCGCATCGGGCGCGTGCCGCTTCGAGGCCGGGTTTTCGCCGGCCGGCCAGTACCAACTGGCACCGTCAACAACGGCATTCGGCAGCCGCGCTTTGGCGCGCGCCAGCGCCGCACGCCGATGTTCGGCCCACTGCGGCGCACCGTAGCGGATGTGGCTGACCAACTCGCTGAGCGAGCGCATCGGCAGCGGCGCGTATTTCTGCAACACAACATCCACCAGCGCATCCATCGCCGCGTTGACATCGCCCGCCGGCGGATGCAGCTTACGCGCAGCGTAGGTGCGCACGCCGCCCTCGCGGCCGGCGATGCGCACGAGGCCGCGGTAGTGCATGCCGTCGAGCAACTGCGTGCTCGCGTTGCTCAAGCCGCCGAACCAGTTCTTGACCTTGCCATGCTGGAACCGGGCATCGACGTCCCGCGGGTGCACGACACCACGCTCGCGCACAAAGTCCAGCACCGCGTGCGCCTGCGCCCAGCGCGTCTCGGGCCAGGCCGTGCGCGGTGTGCGCGGGTGCATCAACTGGTGCGTTGCACGCGGCAGAAAACCGTAGTTGACAAAAAAATCCTCCTCGATCGCCAGCCGGCTGTAGCGGCGCTCCAGATCGCCGACCCGGTAGCCGCTAACGCGGTGCCGCAGCGTCAAGTCCTGCGCCCGCGCCGGCGCGCGGATCGGATCGGCCTGGACGAAGCCCAGGCGCGCGATAGCCTTGGGCAAGGTTGTCGGCTTGAACAGCGTGCGGGCGACGGCGAAACGCCGCAGATCGTCGAGCGTGATCGGCATGGCCACGATGATGCCGCATGCCGACCCCGGGCGAGCCTATGCTCGGCCCCATGAACGCCCCGATGGACCATGCCGACGGCACCACGCGAGACCACTTTCGCCGCTGCCTGAATGAGGTTGTGGTATCCGCCATCGCGCCCGGCGAATTGCGTCGCGCGGCGGTCGCGTTGGCCGTGAGCGAAGAAGGCTTCGGCGCCGATCTCGACGGCCTGCCGCGCCACGATCGATGGAGCGATGCGCCGGCCTTGCTGCTGACCCGCCGCGCCGCCGGCCTGCGCAACCACGCCGGGCAGTGGGCCCTGCCGGGCGGCCGCATCGATGCCGGCGAAACCCCTGAGCAAGCGGCGCTGCGTGAGCTCGCCGAAGAGGTCGGCCTGCAACTCGCGCCCGACACGATCATCGGCCGCTTGGACGACTACGCGACACGCTCGGGGTACCTGATCACGCCGGTGCTCGTCTGGGCCGGTGCGGCGCGCGATATGCAACCCAACGCCGCCGAGGTCGCCAGCATCCACCGCATCCCGACCAGCGAGTTGCTGCGCCGGGACGCGCCCATGCTGAACCAGGTGCGCGGCGCCCAGCAACCCGTGCTGCGCATGCCGATCGGCAACAGCTGGATCGCGGCGCCAACGGCGGCGTTTTTGTACCAGTTTCGCGAATGGTGTTTGCTCGGCCGCGCGACGCGGGTTGCGCACTTCGACCAGCCGGCCTTTGCGTGGCGCTGAAAGCGCTGATGCGGCTGATGTCCTGACCGCCGGCCGCACCGCAAATCACTTGAGTCGCTGGACTACCTCGCCGCCGCCGTCGCTGTGCCAGCGCACTTCGGCTGGTGCGCCGTTGATCAGCACCATCTGCGGCGGCCGGTGGCCGATATCGACGTCGACGATCACTGGGCAGCCCAGTGCGCCCAGCGTCGAGTGCAGCGCGTCGATGTAGCGCAGCGCGCTCGGCGCTGTCGAATCCGGCGCTGCCGACCGGCCGATCAGCAGGCCGCTGATGCCGTCGAGCCAGCCCGCCCAGCGCAGCCGGTGCAGCGCGCGCACCAGCGAAGTCGGCGATTGCTCTGCGTTTTCGAGGTAGACGATGGTCGCTTCACCAGCGTCGCGGCAGGCTTTGATGAACGCGCGCACATCGCCATGCGGCGTGCCTGCGGTGTGCATCAGGGTGTCGATGCAGCCGCCGATCAAGCGGCCGCTGAAACGGGCCTGGCGGGCGCCGTCGAGCGCCAACCAGTGCGTCGGCTCGGTAAGCGCGTAGGTGACCGCAGGCAGATCGGCAAAGTCGGTCCACTTCAGCTGCCAGGCGGCAGACTGGCGCTGAACAAACTGCGCTCCCGGCCTCAGCGCCAACGCCGACATCGCCGCGCCGGTGAGCGGGTCGTTCTGGCCCGGCGCGAGGTCCATCAGGCACGGTCCGTGAGCGGTGGCCCAGCCCAGCCGCAGCGTGATCGCCAGCAGCAGCGTGCTGGTATCGGAGTAACCGAGCAACCATTTGGGCCTGGCGTTTGCGAGCGCGGCCCAGTCGAGACGGTCGAGCAACTCGATCGCGAGTTCACCGCCCCATGGCGGGATGATGGCGGCGATATCGTCGCGCAGCAAATAGTGAAGCAGCTCGGCCGCGCGGTCATCAGCGCTTGCACTCGCGCTGCGGATTTCGTTGCGCAGGCAGTTGCCTGCTTCGACGACAAAACCCTGCGCGCGCAGATGGCCGATGACGATGTCCAGCCGGCGGTGCAGCGGCGGCTCGACACCCGAGCTGGGTGCGGTGACGGCGATGCGGTCGCCCGGTTTCAGCGCGGCGGGGTAACGCGGTATTGGCATCCGCGGATGATGCCGCAGCGGGCTGCTTCAGGGGCCAAGCGCAGGGGTATGGGCGGGGTGACGTTGAGGGGCCGGGACGACTTCGGATGTGCGCGTTTTTGCGGTCGCGGTTGCGGTGGTGGCGGCGGCGGCAGTTTCATTGCCGCTGAAGACCACGGTGGGCGACTCCCGTCGCCCACCAGAAGTGCGGCTTCGCCGAGAATTGCGTTGGTCTCGGCACGGCCTCGGGGCCTTAACTTCGCTACGCGAAGTTAGCCTCGCCCCGCGAACCGACAAGCCGCGCTTCGCGCGGTGGCCTTACAGGCCAGCCGCAGCCCGCAGGGCCGCGGCCTTGTCGGTTCGCTCCCACGCAAACTCGGGTTCTTCGCGGCCGAAGTGGCCGTAGGCGGCGGTCTTTTCGTAGATCGGGCGCAGCAGGTCGAGCATCAGGATGATGCCCTTCGGGCGCAGGTCAAAATGTTCGCTGACCAGCGCGGCGATTCTTTCGTCGGAGATGAGGCCCGTGCCTTCGGTGTAGACCGTCACGTTCATCGGCTTGGCCACGCCGATGGCATAGGCGACCTGGATCTGGCATTGTTTGGCGATGCCGGCGGCAACGATATTCTTGGCCACATAACGGGCGGCATAAGCGGCAGAGCGGTCGACCTTGCTCGGGTCCTTGCCGCTGAACGCGCCACCGCCATGCGGGCAGGCGCCGCCGTAGGTGTCGACGATGATCTTGCGGCCGGTCAGGCCGCAGTCGCCCTGCGGGCCGCCGACGACAAAACGACCGGTCGGGTTGATCAGGTATTTGGTCTCGGCGGTGAGCCAGGCCTTGGGCAACACCGGCTTGATGATCTCTTCGCGCACGGCTTCATAGAAGGCCTCGGTCATCTTGTGGCCCAGGCTGTACTCGGGCGCATGCTGGCTCGACAACACCACGGTGTCGATCGAGTGCGGCTTGCCGTCGACATAACGCATCGTGACCTGGCTCTTCGCGTCGGGTCGCAGGAAGGGCAGGCGGCCGTCCTTGCGCAATTGCGCCTGGCGTTCGACGAGGCGGTGCGCGTAGTAGATCGGCGCGGGCATCAGCTCGGGTGTTTCGTCGCAGGCGTAGCCGAACATCAGGCCCTGGTCACCAGCGCCGGTATTCAGGTGGTCGTCGCTGGCGTGGTCGACACCCTGCGCGATATCGTTGCTCTGCTTGTCGTAGCAGACCATCACTGCGCAGCCCTTGTAGTCGATGCCGTATTCGGTGTTGTCGTAGCCGATGCGCTTGAT
>JAYUSP010000546.1:0-3025 GCA_043755615.1 Betaproteobacteria bacterium | reverse complement strand
GCTCGTGCACTTCATTGGCGAGCACATCCCTGCGGAGTTCATCAAAGATCGCAAGGAGGGCTACCTCGGCATCGACATCAGCAAGGCCGCGATGGCGCCGCAGTTTGAGCAGCACGCGCAATGCCTGCGCGCGCAGTACGCGTGGCTCAAAGCGGCGCTGGCTGACGGCCGCCGCTTCCTCTTTGGTGACGCGCCGAGTGCGGCCGATTTCGCTTGCTGGCAGACGACCTTCTTGCTGCGCAAGAACTGCCCGCCCGAGGTGGATGCGCTGGTGGGCTTCGCGCCGCTGACCGCCTGGTACGAGCGCATCGTCGCCTTCGGCCATGGCCAGCCTTCGCCGATGACGCCCGAGGCAGCGTTCGATGTTGCGCGCCATGCCACGCCCGCAACGGTGACGCACCTTGACCCGAGCGGCGACCCCGGCGGCCTGCGCGCCGGCTGCCCCGTCACCGTGACGCCCGACGACAACGCGCGCGTGCCAGTGAGTGGCACCTTGGTCGCGGCCAGCGACAGCGAAGTGATCATCCACCGCCGCGACGCGCAGGCCGGCGAGCTGCACATCCACTTCCCGCGCCTGGGCTTCGACGTCGTCGCGGTCTGATCCTTTGCCACCCACACTGACCATGCAACTACTCGCCAACACCACCTCGCCCTTCGTGCGCATCGCGCGCATCGCGATGATCGAAAAGGGCCTGGACATCGAGCCGACGATCGTCGACCCCTGGGCCGACGACGCGCGGCTGCGTGATGCGAATGCGGCGACGCGCGTGCCGACGCTGATCCTCGACGACGGCACGGCGCTGGCCGAGAGCTTGCTGATCGTGATGTGGCTCGAACGCACCCGGCCCGCGCCTGATTGGCCCACCCTGCTCGGCGCTGACAGCGCGGGTGTGCTGGCGCGCGCCGGCATCGCCATGGGCGTGATCGACGCGGCAGTGCACACCATCATCATCCGCAAGGTGACGGCGCCCATGCTCTTCGACGACACCCCCGTGGGCCTGCGCCGCCGCCGCACCATGGCCGAGGGCATGGCGCGGCTGGAGGCGATGGCCGCACGCACGCCGCTGTGGACTGCGGGCGCGCCCACGCTCGACGCCATCACCGCCGTGGTGGCGATCGACTACCTGCGCTTTCGCTTCATTGACGCGGCGTGGCTGCCGCCCATGCCCGCGCTCGACGCGATGTCGCAGGCACTTCGCGCGCGGCCCGCCGTGGCCAAGACGATGCCGCGCTGAAACACCATCCACTGATCTGCAAGGAGTACTTGACGTGAAGCAAATGTTCATTGGCGGGCGCTGGCTCGCCGCCCGCGACGACCGCACGCTGCCGGTTATCTCGCCCGCCGACGGCGAAGTCTTCGAGCACATCGCGCGCGGCAGCGCGCACGAAGTTGACTTGGCCGTGGCCGCAGCGCGCGCCGCGCTCGCGGGCCCCTGGGGCCGCATGAACGCCACCGAGCGCGGGCGTGTGCTGATCAAAATCGGCCAGGCCGTGCTCGACCATGCTGAAGAGCTGACGCAACTCGAAGCACGCGACACCGGCAAGCCCATCAGCACGGCGCGCAATGACATCAACGTGCTGGCGCGCTACTTCGAGTTCTACGGCAGCGCGGCCGACAAGGTGCACGGCGAGACGATCCCGTTCCTGAACGGCCACCAGGTCAGCCTGCTGCGTGAGCCCCTGGGCGTCACCGCGCACATCATTCCGTGGAACTACCCTGCGCAGATGCTCGGCCGCTCGGTGGCGCCCGCGCTGGCCATGGGCAACGCCACGGTGCTGAAGCCGGCTGAGGACACCAGCTTGTCGGCGCTGCGCTTCGCCGAGATTGCCGCCGCGTGCGGCCTGCCCGACGGCGTGCTCAATGTCGTCACGGGCCTGGGCGAAGAAGCCGGCGCCGCGCTGGCCGCGCATCCCGACATCAACTTCATCTCTTTCACCGGCAGCAACGAGGTCGGCACGCTGGTGCAGCAGGCCGCCGCGCTGAACGCGGTGAAGTGCACGCTCGAGCTCGGCGGCAAGTCGCCGCAGATCGTGTTCGACGACGCCGACATGGAGCGCGCGGTGCCGATCGTCGTGCGCGCGATCATCCAAAACGCCGGGCAGACTTGCACGGCGGGCAGCCGGCTCTTGGTGCAGCGTGGCGTCTACGACAGCTTGGTCGGCCGCGTCGCCGAGGCCTTCGCCAAAGTGCGCGTGGGCACACCGGCGATGGACCTCGACTGCGGCCCATTGATGAACCCGGCGCAGCAGCAGCGTGTGCGGCACTTCATCGACAGCGCGCGTGCGGCTGGCATCCCGGTGCTCGCCGAGGGGCAGCTCGCCGACGGCGTGCCGGCCAGCGGCTACTACGTCAAGCCCACGCTCTTCGGCCCCGTGCCGCGCAGCGCCGCACTGGCGCGCGAAGAGGTCTTCGGCCCCGTGCTCGCTGCCATGCCCTTCGACGACGAAGCCGACGCCATCGCGCTGGCCAACGCCACCGACTACGGCTTGCTCGCCGCGGTGTGGACCGAAAACGCCGGCCGCTTGCAGCGTGTGGCCAAGGCCGTGAAAGCGGGGCAGGTGTTCATGAACTGCTACGGCGCCGGCGGTGGTGTGGAGCTGCCCTTCGGCGGCACCAAGCGCAGCGGCCATGGTCGCGAGAAGGGTCTGCTGGCGCTTGAAGAGATGAGCACGACGAAGACACTGGTGCATTTCCACGGCTAGCTCCTTGTCTATGCATCCGAACCCATCCACGGCGCAGGGCGACACCGACGCCGAGCTGCCACTGGCCGGCCTGCTGGTGGTGGCCTTAGAGCAAGCCGTGGCCGCGCCGTACTGCTCCAGCCGCCTGGCCGACGCTGGCGCGCGCGTCATCAAGATCGAGCGCCCCGAAGGCGACTTCGCGCGCGGCTACGACAGCGCCGTGCATGGCGAGTCAAGCTACTTTGTGTGGATCAACCGCGGCAAAGAGTCCGTCGCACTCGACCTCAAAACCGAGCGCGACTTGCAACTGCTGCAGCGCATGGTCGCGCGCGCCGATGTCTTC
>JAYUSP010000545.1:0-3031 GCA_043755615.1 Betaproteobacteria bacterium | reverse complement strand
GCGCCAACCCGCCGGACTTCCGCGTCGATGTGGCCAGCACGTGGCGTGGCCAACTTCGTACCACGACCAATGCCGCCGGCCGCCCCGCGGTGTGCTCGCCCGATGGCTCGATCACACAGGTGCCACGATGCGCCGACTAGCGCCGGCCCACGCTCGCGCGCGCCAGCGCGGCATGTCGATCGTCGAATTGATGGTCGGTGTCGCTGTCGGCCTGCTCGTCACCGCGGCGGCGACGATGATGGTCGCCTCGCAGCTCGCCGACAGCCGCCGACTGCTGCTCGAAACCCAGATCCAGCAAGACCTGCGTGCCACCGCCGACATCATCGTGCGCGACCTTCGCCGCGCCGGCTTCTGGCGCGATTCGCACCGCGGCAGCGTGGCGGGCGGCGCGCTCGAAGGCATGTTGCCCAACGTCTACGGGGCGGTCAGTACCGATGCCAGTGAAGACCCCGTCGACGAAGTCACCTATGCTTACGCTTCACCGACGGCGGTCGAAGACAACGCCATCACCAACGACGAGCGCGGTGGTTTCCGCTTGAGTGCCGGCGTCATCCAGACCCAGATCGGCGCCGGCAACTGGCAGGCCCTGACCGACGGCGGCACGCTGCGCATCACCCAGTTCACGATCACGCCGCGCAACCAGCAGATCGTGCTGTCCTGCCATCGCGCCTGCTCGGCGGGCGCCTCACCTTGCCCGCCGCAACAGACGGTGCGCTCTCTTTTGATCGATATCGCGGGCGTTGCCGTCAGCGACGCGACCGTGCTGCGCTCGGTGCGCTCCTACGTTCGCCTGCGCAACGACACGATCGTCGGTGAATGTCGGGACTGACGACCATGTTGCCAAATCGAGTTCACTTCACCCGCCGCAGCTTGGGCGCGCCGCGTAAACGCCAGTCGGGTGTGGCCACGCTGATCATCGTGATGTCGCTGTTTTTTGTCGTCTCGCTGGTCGCCGCCTACGCCAGCCGCAACCTGATCTTCGAACAGCGCACCTCGGCCAACCAGTACCGTTCGACACAGGCTTTCGAAGCCGCAGAGTCGGGTGCCGAATGGGCTCTGGCGATGCTCAACGCCGGCCGTCTCGACGCCGCCTGCGTGCCGACCAATAACGCGGCCTTCAACAGCCTGCGCGAGCGTTTGCTGGTCATCAATCCGGACACGGGTGTCTACCGCCCGGCGACCTGGATCGACCCGTTCGGCGCGACGGCCAATTTCCGCCCGACCTGCGTGCGCAACGGCGCCAACTGGTCGTGCAGTTGCCCCACCGCAGGGGCCCCGGTGCTGGCGGCACCGGCTGGCGACGTCGCGGCGCCGGCCTTCCGGCTGCGCGTTGAAGGCGGTGGCCAGCCCGGCACCTTGCGCATCGTATCGATCGGCTGCACGTCATTGAACGAAGACTGCCTGGAGCGCCAGCGCACGGTGGCCGGTGATGCGGTGGCCTCGGTGATCGTCAGCGCGACGCTGGCGCAGGCGCTGCCCACCGCGCCGCCGGCGCCGGTAACGGTGCGTGGTGACCTCGTTCTCGGCGCCGCGACCTGGCATATCGCCAACGCCGATGCGGCGACGAATGGCATCACGGTCAATACCGGCGGCAATTTCACTTTCGATCCTGCCAGCGTCGTGTTCGACTCGGTGCCCGGCTCGCCCGGCGGCAACTCGATCGTCGACAACGATGCTTCGCTGTCGGGCCTCACCGCCGAGCGCATGTTTGTCAGCTTCTTCGGCGTCAAGCCCAGCACCTTCAAGCGCCAGCCTGCGGTGGTGCAGTACGTCTGTGGTGGCGGCTGTTCGGCGGGCCTGGCCGAGATCGTCGAGCGCAATCCAGGGCGGCCGATCTGGGTCACCGGCGACCTGACGCTGGATGCCGATGTGGTCATCGGCGCGCCGAACGCACCCGTCCTGCTGATCGTCGAAGGCGACGTGGCCCTGGCCACCGCCGGCGTGCGGGTGCACGGCATCGTCTATACGCAGGCCACCACCGCGGCGGTCAGCGGCGCCGGGGTCATCGAAGGTGCATTCATCGCCCAAGGCCATGTCAACGGCGCGTCGGACCTGAAACTGGTCTTCGATGCGGCGGCGGTGAGCCGCCTTCGCCAAACCTTCGGCTCGATCGTGCGCCTGCCCGGCGGCTGGAGGGACATCTGATGGCCCTGCACTCACCCCACGCGCGGCACTGGCGCCACACCCGCGGCGTCTCGCTCGTCGAAGCGCTGGTGGCGCTCGCCGTGATGGCCTTTGGCATGTTGGCCATCGTCGGCATCCAGTCGACGATGCGGCTGAACTCCGACGTCGCCAAGCAGCGCAGCGAAGCGGTTCGCATCGCGCAGGAAACGATGGAGCGCTGGCGCGGATTTTCGGTGCTCGATGCCGACGGCGTGAACGTCGCCTACACCGCGATTGCCAGCGTCGACGAACAAGTCGTCGTCGGCTACACGACCAATACCACCTTCAACCTGACCCGTACTTCCAGCGAGCCCGCGGGGCAGAACCACAAGGCGCTCGAAGTTGCCGTGAACTGGACCGACCGCAGCGGCGTCGTGCAGCGCGTCGTGATCCACGGTGTCATTGCCGGCATCGACCCGGCGCTGAGCGGCTCCGTCGGCATCACGCCCGCCGGCAACCCGAGCAAACGCCCGCGCAACCGGCATGCCGGCATTCCGCCGCTGGCGCAGGACATGGGCAACGGCAGCAGCGCCTTCAAGCCGCCGCAGGCTGGCGGCGGCAGCGTCGCCTGGGTCTTCAACAACACCAGCGGCATGATCACCGGCGTCTGCACGGTCAGCGCATCAACCGACAACGGCAGCTTCGTGGCGTCCGACATCGACGGCTGCAGCAACAACACCCTGGCGCACCTGCTCAGTGGCTTTGTGCGTTTTGCCGGTGGCGCCAGCCAACCCACCGCAGTCGAAGCCGAGAGGCCCACCGGCCTGGTGCGTCGGCTCGACATGAACCTGGTGCTGAGCACGCCGCCCGGGCCGTCGGGCCAGGAAACGCAGTGGTCGCACCCCGGCGGGCCGGAGTGTTATGACGA
>JAYUSP010000544.1:0-3038 GCA_043755615.1 Betaproteobacteria bacterium | reverse complement strand
GTGTCAATGTGAACCTGGTGTTTGTCATCACCTTCGCGCTCGGCGCCGGTCTCGCCGGTTTTGGCGGTGTCATCGGCGCCGTCGAGTTGTCGATGGTGCCCGGCGAAGACACACGCTTGTTGCTGGTGTCGCTGATCGTGGTCATCGTCGGTGGCATGGGCAGCGTGCCCGGCGCGGCGATCGGCGCGGCGATCCTCGGCCTGGCCGAGACCTACGGTCTGGCCTACGCGCCGACGTACAGCGTGGTCTTCACCTTCGTGATCCTGATCCTGGTGCTGGCTTTCCGCCCCCGCGGGATCATGGGACGGCCAGCATGAGCGTGCCAAGCACGCTCATGCTGCCGCGCGGCGGACTGTGGGCTCCCCCCTGCCCCCCGCCAAGCGGGGGGTTCTGGCTTGATGAACGAGAGCGTCGCTGCGCGACCCTTTTCCACCCTGCGCTGGCGGCCGGGCAAGCTCGAAAGGGTTGGCGATGAGCGCGGCACGCTGGCGCAGGGCGATGACCGGTGTTGATGTTTTGCCGGTGCGCCAGTCTGCGCAGGCTACTGCGGCGCGCACTGCCGCCATCGCAACGCCCGACCCCTACGCCGACAGCGACGCGCCGGCCTGGCTCAAATACCTCTGGCGCACGCTGGCGCCGCGGCATGTTTTTGTTCTTCTCTTCGTGATGATTTTCCCGTTTGTCGCGACACCCTTCATCACTTTCCAGGTCGCGGCGCAGTCGCTGCTGCTCGGGCTGATTGCGCTGTCGCTGACCTTTCTCGGCGGTTATGGGGGCATGGTCTCGCTGGCGCAGATGACCGTCGCCGGAATGGCCGGTTACAGCGTCGCCATCTTCGGCAACAGCACCGGCGGCGAGATCCATCTGCTCTGGCCCTGGTGGGCCTACCTGCCGGCGAGCTTGCTGCTGTGCACGCTGGCGGCGACGCTGATCGGCTGGCTTTCGGTGCGCACCGAAGGCATCTACACGATCATGATCACGCTGGCGATCGGGGTCGCGTTTTATTACCTGGTCTTGCAGAACTACAGCCTGTTCAACGGCTTCCAGGGTCTGCGCGAGGTCTACCCGCCGCAGGTTTTTGGCATTGCCTGGCGCGACCCGGTGCCGTTTTATTTCCTCACGCTGGGCTGCTCGATGGCGGGTTACTTTCTCATCCGCTGGATCGTTCGCGCGCCGTTCGGCATCGCGATGCAGGGCATCCGCGACAACCCGCGGCGCATGGCCGCTTTAGGCTTCAATGTCGTCGCGCACCGGGTCGCAGCCTACGCCCTGGCCGGCCTCGTCGCAGCGGTGGGTGGCGTGCTGCTGGTCTGGTACAACGGGCTGATCACGCCAGGGTCGGTGAGCACCTCGTGGCTCATCAATATTCTTGTGATTGCCGTGCTCGGCGGCATGAAACACCCGATCGGCGCCTTTCTGGGCGCGATCGTTTTTGTGCTCTTGCAGACCTTTGCCATCGACCTGATCGACCGCGAACGCTTCAACCTCGTCATCGGTGGTGTGTTCCTCGCCATCGTGCTTTTTTCCCCCGACGGCCTGCTCGGACTGTGGGCGAAGCTTCGCTTTCGCTTCGGCCCAACGCAGGCTCCAACTTCCCACCACAGGAGACTCAAGTGAAAGCAGCCAAGAGAATCTGGATTCGTTCGATGCTGGGCGCCGCCGTCGCCACCGCGCTGATGGGCGCCGCCTGGGCCCAGGGCCAGCCGGTGAAGATCGGCCTGCTGGCCACGCTCGAAGGCCCGTTTGCCGCCGGTGGCGCCGACGGCATGCGGGGTGCCGAACTCGCCGTCAAGCAGCGTGGTGGTGTTGTCGCCGGCCGCAAAATAGAAATCATCAAGGCATCGAGCGACGCCAAGCCCGATGTCGCGGTGAACGCAACCCGCAAACTTGTCGAGCAGGACAAGGTCGACATCATGGTCGGCCCGCTGTCGGGTGGTGAAGGCATTGCGGTCAAGGACTATTCCAAGACACAACCGAATATCACCTTCATCAACGGCTCGTCGGGCGCGCAGGCGGCCACGCTGGTCAACCCGAGCCCGAACTTCTTCCGCTTCAACACCGAAGGTGCGCAGTGGATGGTGGGCCTGGGCAAAGCCGCGATGGACAAGGGCTTCAAGCGCGTGATGGTCATCGCCGAGGACTACGCATTCCCGTATTCGCAGGTGCAGGGTTTCATGGCCGAATATTGCCGGCTCGGCGGCAAGGTGCCGATCAAGGCCTGGGTGCCGCTGGGTGGCAAGGACTATTCGTCGGTCATCGCGCGCATCCCGAACGATGTCGACGCGCTGCTCGTCGTGCTCGGTGGCGCCGATGCGGTGAACTTCCTCAACCAGTACGAAGCCGCGGGCGGCGACAAGCCGCTGCTTGGTGGCTCGATCATGGTCAGCCAGGACATCCTCAACTACCGGGGCAAGCGGCGTGACTCGCTGGTCGGCACGCTGTCGGCCGGCCCGGTGGCCGACAGCTTTGACGGCGCCGAATGGAAGGCCTTTGTCGCCGACTACCAGAAGACTTATCCGGTGTCGGCCGGCGGCTTCCCAAGCCCGAGCCTGTTTGCCTACGTCTACTACATGAATATGAAGGCTGCGCTTGACGGCCTGGCGGCGGTGAACGGCGACCTCTCCGGCGGCCAGGCGAAATACCGCGATGCCTTGTCGAAGATGGTGCTCAAGACACCCACCGGCGACGTGCGGCTGGACGGCAACCGGCAGGCCATCGGCACCACCTTCGTGACCGAGGTCGTGAAGGACGCGCAGGGCAACCTGACGACCAAGGTCGCGCGCAAGGTCGACAACGTCGAGCAGTTGCTGGGCATGAAGAAGGAAGACTTCCAGATGGGCACCCGCGACGTGCCCGCCTGCCCTTGAGTTGATGCGCCGCCCCGGTGGCCGCCGGCCGCCGGGGCGACTGCACTGCTCCTGCACCGCACCGCACCGCACCACGATGGCATCGATCACCACGCTGCGCCGCAGCGCCGCGCCCGCCGCGGCGGCGTCTGGCCCGCGCTCGGCACTGGCATCGAACGACGCGCTGGTGCT
>JAYUSP010000543.1:0-3038 GCA_043755615.1 Betaproteobacteria bacterium | reverse complement strand
AGCGTGTCGGTGACAGCTACATCGTCAACGGCCAAAAAACCTGGACCACGCTGGGCCAGTATGGCGAATGGATCTTCTGCCTGGTGCGCACCAGCAGCGAGGGCAAGCCGCAAACCGGCATCAGCTTCCTGCTCATCGACATGGGTAGCCCCGGCGTGACCGTGCGGCCGATCATCATGCTCGACGGCGAACATGAGGTGAACGAGGTCTGGTTCGACAACGTCAAGGTGCCGGCCGAGAACCTGATCGGCGAAGAAAACAAAGGCTGGACCTACGCCAAGCACTTGCTGGCGCACGAGCGCACCAACATCGCCGACGTGAACCGCGCCAAGCGCGAACTCGAGCGGCTCAAGCGCGTCGCCAGGGCCGAGGGGCTGGATCGGGACACGCGTTTTCCCGACGAGATCGCCAGGCTGGAGGTCGACGTCGTGGCGCTGGAGATGATGGTGCTGCGGGTGCTGTCGGCCGAAACCGGCGGCAAGCAGTCGCTCGACGTGGCGGGGCTGTTGAAGATTCGCGGCAGCGAGATCCAGCAGCGCTACAGCGAGCTGATGATGCTCGCCGCCGGCCCGGCCAGCGTGCCGCTGATCCGCGAGGCGATGGAGGCCGGCTGGCAAGGGGACCAGGTCGACGGCGTCGGGCGCGCGCGCCTGGCCGCCGATTGGGCGCATGTCGCGCCGCTGGCCGGCGGCTACTTCAACCTGCGCAAGACGACGATCTACGGAGGCTCGAACGAAGTGCAGCGCAACATCGTGGCGCAGACGGTTCTCGGCTGAAGCCGAGAACCGTCCGCGCGGGCGCGGACAGGATTGCTCCCTTCCCCTGCCCCTTCCCCGCTGCGCAAGCGCAGGCAGATTGCTCCCTTCCCCTGCCCCTTCCCCCAAGGAGGAAGGGGTACCAGTCAGACAGACGAACGAACGAACGGACACCACCATGGACTTTGACTTCTCGGACGACCAGGAAATGCTGCGCGAATCGGTGCGCAAGTGGGTGGCCAAGGGTTACGGCTTCGAGCGCCGCACCGGCATCGTCAAGGCCGGCGGGTTTTCGAAGGACGTCTGGCGCGAGCTGGCCGACCTGGGCCTGTTGGGGCTGGCGGTGCCAGAGGCCCACGGCGGCATGGGTTTCGGCGCCGTGGATGCGATGGTGGTGATGGAAGAACTCGGCCGCGGCATCGTGCTGGAGCCGTATGCGCAGGGCGCGCTGATCGCCGCCGGCGTGCTGTGCGCCCACGCATCCGAGGCGCTCAAGACGGCGTGGTTGCCGCGCATCGCCGGCGGCGACGCGCTGGTGGTGCTGGCGCACCAGGAGCGCGCCGCGCGCTACCGGCTGGCCCACGTCGCTTGCCAGGCCAGCGCCGGCGCCACGGCCTCGGGCTGGAGCCTCAGCGGCGCCAAGAGCGTGGTGCCGGCGGGCGCCCATGCCGACGCTTTCATCGTGCCGGCGCGGGTGTCGGGCGCGGTCGATGACGGCGCCGGGATCGCGCTGTTCCTGGTCGAGCGCCAGGCGACGGGCGTGAGCACCCGCGGCTATGCCACGCAGGACGGCGCCTGCGCCGCCGAGCTGGCGTTGGTCAATGCGCCGGCGACCCTGATCGCACCGGCCGGCGTCGGCCTGGCCGCGCTGGAACTGGCGCAGGACATCGGCATCGCCGCGCTGTGCGCCGAAGGCGTCGGCGCGATGGACAAGCTGGTGGCGCTGACGGTCGAGTACATGAACACGCGCAAGCAGTTCGGCGTGGCGATTGCCAGTTTCCAGGCGCTGCGCCACCGCATGGCCGACGTGAAGATGCAGTTGGAGCTGGCTCGATCGATGAGCTACTACGCCAGCCTGAAGATGAACGAGGCGCCCGCCGCGCGGCGCCGCGCGCTGTCGCAGGCCAAGCTGCAGCTCGGGCAGTCGATGCGCTTCGTCGGCCAGCAGTGCGTGCAGTTGCACGGCGGCATCGGCATGACCGACGAATACATCGGCAGCCACTACTTCAAACGCCTGACGGTGATGGAGATGAGCTTCGGCGACTCCATGCACCACCTGGGCGAGGTGAGCGCGCGCATGCAGGACAGCGCGGGGGTGTTCGCCTGAACTCACCCGGCGCCATCACCGATGTGGCCGGCATCCAGGTCGGCCACTTCACCGACACCCGCCGGCCGACCGGCTGCACGGTGATCCTCACGCCGCAAGGCGCGGTCGGCGGCGTCGATGTGCGCGGCGCCGCGCCGGGCACGCGCGAGACCGACCTGCTGTCGCCGCTGAACGCGGTCGAGAAGGTCCACGCCGTGCTGCTGGCCGGCGGCAGCGCCTTCGGGCTCGACGCCGCCGGCGGGGTGATGCGCTGGCTCGACGAACGCGGTTTCGGCGTGACTGTGGGCCCGGCCCGGGTGCCGATCGTGCCGGCGGCGATCCTGTTCGACCTCTGGGTCGGCGATGCCGCCATCCGCCCCGATGCGGCATCCGGCTACGCCGCCTGCGAAGCCGCCGGGACGGCGCCGCCCGCCGAGGGCAATGTGGGCGCCGGCAGCGGCGCCACGGTGGGCAAGCTGTTCGGCCTGCAGCGGGCGATGAAGGGCGGCATCGGCAGCGCGTCGGTCCGGGTCGGCGCCATCACGGTCGGGGCGCTGGTCGCCGTCAACCCGATCGGCGATGTGCTGGACCCGGCCACCGGCCAGGTGCTGGCCGGTGCCCGCACGGCCGACGGCAAGGCGCTGCTCGGCAGCATGCGGGCCTTGCTGCGCGGCGAGCTTCCGCAGCACTTGCAGGCCGGCCTGGCCACGACCATCGGCGTGGTTGCGACCGACGCGGTGCTCACCAAGGCGCAGGCCAACAAGGTCGCGCAGATGGCGCACGACGGCCTGGCGCGCTGCATCAACCCCGTCCACACCCTGACCGACGGCGACACGTTGTTTGCGCTGGCCACCGGCGCCAGCGGGCGGCCCGGCAACGTCACCCTGATCGGCGCGCTCGCCGCCGAAATGGTGACCGCGGCGGTGCTGAACGCGGTGCGCGCGGCACGCTCGCTGCGCGGCCCCGGCCTGCCCGAC
>JAYUSP010000542.1:0-9137 GCA_043755615.1 Betaproteobacteria bacterium | reverse complement strand
GCCCCTCAAACCTTGTGCTGGTCGGAATACGGGATCAGCGCAAGGAAACGCGCGCGCTTGATCGCCGTGGTGAGCTGGCGCTGGTAGATCGCGCGGGTGCCGGTCAGGCGGGCCGGCGTGATCTTGCCGTTTTCGCCGATGAAGTCGCGCAGCACGTCGACATCCTTGTAGTCGATCTCCACGACATTGGCGACGGTGAAGCGGCAAAAACGCTTGCGCCGGAACAGCAGCGACTGCTGGTTGCGTTTGGGGCGACGATCTTTCGAGAACTTGCCCTTGGGGCGGCTGGTGGCCATGTGAATCTCCTGAAATCGGGGTCTGACTTTTGATCTGTCCGCACTGCCGGCTATCGAGGCCGCCTATGCGCTAAAGCTGAACTTCGGTGATGTGAAACAGCAGGCCGCGTCCGTTGCGTGCGGTAGCCAGGAAGCCGGCAAACTGAGCCGGGGTGCCAAGCGCCAGACAAGCCACTGACTGCACCGCCGATCCGATCACCAGCGCCTTGACCTGCACCGACACCTTGCGTGGCATCCCTTCGTGGCTGACTTCTGACTCGTGCAGCAGGCTCAAGTCCAGGGCCGGCAGCCCGGCTGGGGTGTAGCGCAAGGCGCTGCGCTGCGCGAGCGTCGCCGAGAGAACCAACCGGTTCACTGCAGCGCGATTCCGCGCAACGCGGCCAGCAGGCTCAGGCCTGCGCCTCGTGCGCGGCCTTGCGCGATTCTTCGCGCTCGACCGCCTTCATCATGATCGAAGGGTTGTTATCGGCTTTCGGCCGCGCGACCGTGAGGTGGCGCAGCACGGCGTCGTTGAAACGGAAGCCCGTCTCGATCTCGGTCAGCGTCTCGTTGCCGCACTCGATATTCAGGCACAAGTAATGCGCCTTGGCGAGTTTCTGGATCATGTAGGCCAGCTGGCGCCGGCCCCAGTCTTCGACCCGGTGCACTTTGCCACCGGCGTTGGTGACCAGGGTCTTGTAGCGTTCCAGCATGGCTGGAACTTGTTCACTCTGGTCCGGATGGATCAGCAGAATGATCTCGTAGTGACGCATGGATACTCCTTGTGGTTTCCGTCAGCGGAAGCTGCCTCGAGGGGGTGCTGTACGTTGCGCGGCGAACAGCGGGGGCAGCAAGGGGAAAGCCCTCGATTGTAGCCCAGGCCGCGGCCCTGGGTGCCTCAAGCGCTGGCCGACGTCGGGTAACGCAGGTCTTCGACCAGCGCGTACAGCGCTGGCGATGGGGCGCGCGTCAGCAGGCTGACGACCACGATCACGGCAAACCCCAGCGGCACACCAAAGACACCCGACGAGATCGGCAGGATGCCCCACCAGGTGTTGTCGGCAACGCTGGAGCTGACGCCAAAGAAGCTGCGCAGGCCGGGGTAGGTGGTGGCCATGTAGTACAGCGTCAGGCCCAGGCCGGCCAGCATGCCGGCGGCCGCGCCCCAGCGATTGGCGCGCTTCCAGAAGATTCCCAAAACGAGAGCCGGGAAAAATCCCGATGCGGCAAATGAAAATGCCGCCGAAACGAGAAACAGGATGTCAGCCGGCTTCTGCGCCGCCACCAACGCCGCGAGCAAGGTGGCCACGAGCAGCAGCACCTTGGAGATCATCACCCGCTGCGAGGTCGGCGCCGTCGGGTCGATCATCTTGTAGTACAGGTCGTGCGACAGCGCGTTGGCGATCGTCAGCAGCAGGCCGTCGGCGGTCGATAACGCCGCAGCAAGCCCGCCCGCCGCGACGAGCCCGG
Organism: Betaproteobacteria bacterium; assembly: GCA_043755615.1. Taxonomy (GTDB): domain Bacteria; phylum Pseudomonadota; class Gammaproteobacteria; order Burkholderiales; family Burkholderiaceae_C; genus Rubrivivax. The sequence continues at coordinate 7,392 of JAYUSP010000542.1, read as the reverse complement.
AGATCACATACGGCATGCCGCCGATCTCTGGCGTGGCGAGCACGATGATGTCGCTGCCGATGCGCATCTCGCCGAGCTGGAAGATGCCGTCCTTGTTGATATCGACCACCGATAACAGCGTCGGGTCGACCTTGGCCCAGGCCGAGATCCACTTTGGCAGTTGGTCGAACGGCGTGCCGACGAGGACATTGAAGACCTCGAACTTGACCAGCACCGCCAACGCTGGCGCTGTGACATAGAGCAAGAAGATAAAAAACAACGACCAGGTCACCGACGTGCGCGCTTCCTTTACCGACGGCGTGGTGTAGTAGCGCGTCAATATGTGCGGAAGCGCGGCGGTGCCCAGCATCAGGCAAAAGACCAGGGCCAGGAAGTTGCGCCGCGATTCGCTGAACGCCTTGCGTGCGCTGGCGTCACCATCGGGGTCGCCCGCAAACTGCGTCGCATGGCGTGGCATTCCTGCCAGCGGCCTGGCGCGGCCTTCAGCCGCATCGCGGGCCTTGGTCCAAGTCTCGCGCGCTGCGGCTTCGTCGCGCGGCAGCCGGGTCAAGGCCCGGTCGGCGGCCTGGATCTGAATCAACGGCGCGTTGCGCTCGCGCAGCTCGGCCAGCTTGCGCACGGTCGCTGCGCGCTCGGCGGCGAGTGCGGTCGGTACGTCCTTCAACTTGATCGCAAATTCGTCGCCTTGGGCCTTGAAGATGGCGATGACTTCGCGCTCCTTGGGGTCGGCCAGCAGGCGCTCTTCGGTCTGCGTCACGGCCTCGAGTTGATGCCCGTAGATGAGCTGCGGCACAGGAAAATGTGCCTGCTTCACTGATAGCCAGACGACAGGGATCAAGTAGGCCACGATGAGCACGATGTACTGCGCAACCTGGGTCCAGGTCACCGCGCGCATGCCACCGAGAAAAGAACAGACCAGGATGCCGCCGAGGCCGAGAAAGATGCCGATCTCGAACGCCAGGCCCGACAGCCGCGATGTGATCAGGCCGACGCCGTAGATTTGCGCGACGACATAGATGAACGAACACAGGATCGCGATGACGACGCCGACCAGGCGCGGCAGGTGGCCGCCGTAACGCGCGCCAAGAAAGTCGGGAATGGTGAACTGCCCAAATTTGCGCAAGTACGGCGCGAGCAGCAAAGCGACAAGGCAATAGCCTCCGGTCCAGCCCATGATGAAGGCCAGCCCACCATAACCGTTGAGGTACAAGGTGCCGGCCATGCCGATGAACGACGCCGCGCTCATCCAGTCGGCAGCGATGGCCATGCCGTTGTACATCGCGGGCACGCGGCGGCCGGCGACGTAGTACTCGGCCGGGTCGTGCGTGCGGCTCATGATGCCGATGCCGGCGTACAGCGCCACCGTCGACACCAGGAAGATGATGCCCATCGCCCAGCGCGACAGGCCGAGTTGCTCAAGCGCTGCGAGCAGGATCACAAAACCCAGGAATCCAGCAGTGAAGCCGCCGTAGATGCGGTTCAGCCGCGACTTGAACGCGGCGCGTTCGGCGCGCGGCGTGCCGCTGCGGTGGCCGACTGCCTCATTGGCCATCAACTGCCACCACCGGCCACCGATCAATCCTCTTCGGCAACGCCGTATTGCTGTTCGATCCGGCTCATGTGCCGGTCGTAGTACCAGATGATCAGACCGTAAACAACGAGCGCGCCCTGCGCGCCGATCCAGAAACTGAACGGCCAGCCGAAGAGCTTGAAGTTGAGGTCGCGGGCAAAAAAAGCGACCCCGAAGGTGACCACGAACCACACGCCGAGCAACGCGGCAACGACGCGCAGATTGCTGCGCCAATACGCGCGGCGGTTCTCAGCGTCGGACATCACGCTTCAGCCCGCCGCCGGCATCGCCGCCAGCACCATTCTGATCTTCAACACTGTCAGCACCAGCCACAACACAAGCAGCATAAAAAACGCCACCAGGCCGAGATGCTGGTCGAGCACGACGCGCGGTGTGATCCAGCGCGCGACTTTCATCACCGGCCGGGTGAGGGTCTTGAACAGCTTGTACACCAAGTTCTGCTCGCGCTTGGCCCCGGCCAAAACCCACAACACACCCTGGCCCAACATCGCCACGCCGGCGACTTCGACCAAGCCCTTGAAGATCACGATAATCTCGAACATCAGATCGAACGAGAGACAACGGAATGGGTCATTGGCAGATCTACCTGATGGGGCGTTTGCTTGAACTCTTCAGGCGCCGCGACGCGGCAATCGAGTGTTACGAGAGTGCATTGGCGCAGGCGCCAGATTTTCACCGGGCGCAAAATCGCATTGCCTACAGCCTTGCTTCGCAGAGCCGATTCGCGCAAGCCGTGCCACGTTTTCAGGCCGTGTTGCGCGCGCAGCCGGACGATGCGGTGGCCCATTTCAACCTCGGTTATGCCTTCGACAAACTCGGCGAATTCGACAAGGCCGTGATCGCCTTCTCCGATGCCACGCGGCTGAACCCGAAGATTGATCGCGCCTGGTATGGCCTGGGCATGGCGCATGCTGCACTCGGCCAGCATCAGGCCGCCGCCACGGCATTGCGTGAGGCGGCGACGCTGCAGCCGATGAACCCGCACGCCTGGTACCAACTTGGCATGGCGCAGCACACCTTGCACGACACAGAAGCCTTCGACCAGGTCGCCATGCACCTGCTGCGCTTCGACCCGCGCATGACGCGCCGCTTGATCAACGACGCTGGCCGGGAAGATCTTGCCCACTTGGTCAAGGACCTCGTCGTTTGAGCCAATAACCGAGGCTGCCCTGAGCCGGCTTCGGCATTGGGCTGGCATCGTCTATCGCGGGCGCGTGGTCGGTCACTTCGAAGATCTCCTCGCAACACTCCGATCTGGCAACAACAAGGCCCGCCGAAGCGGGCCCGGTCGGAACACAAAAGCGCCAGCCAGAATCAACGCCCTTCGGTGACCAGCGAATCGCCCTTCAGGTTAGGGTAACGCACATGTTCGACCAGCTCTTGCACCTGCTTGGACGGCGGCGCGGTCAACAAGCTGACCACGATGATCGTGAACAAACCGACCGGCAGGCCAAACATGCCCGATGACACCGGGTTCAGGCCAAACCAGAGGTCCATTTTCGGCACGCCCATGTTGGTGAAGAACGGGTAGGTGCGCAGCATGTAGTACACACAAACACTTAGGCCTGCGGCCATGCCGATGATCGCGCCCCATTTGTTGGCGCGTTTCCAGAACACCCCCAACACCAGCGCCGGGAAAAACGCCGACGCCGCCAGCGAAAACGCCGCGCCGACCAGGAACAGGATGTCGCCCGGTTTGAGCGACGTCACGTAGGCCGCGACGATCGCCACCACCACCAGCAGCGCTTTGGAGATCGTCACACGCTTGGTTGTCGATGCGTTCGGGTCGATCATCTTGTAGTACAGGTCGTGCGACAGCGCGTTGGCAATCGTCAGCAACAGGCCATCGGCCGTTGACAGCGCAGCCGCCAGGCCACCCGCGGCAACCAGCCCGGAGACCACGTAAGGCAAGCCGGCGATCTCGGGCGTGGCGAGCACGATCAAGTCACCGCCGATCACCACCTCGGCCCATTGCACGATACCGTCCTTGTTGATGTCGGTGATGTTGAGCAGTGCCGGATCGACCTTCGCCCACGCTGCCGCCCAGGCCGGCAACGATGCGAACGAACTGCCCACCAGGTTGGAGAACATGTCGTACTTGGCCAGCACCGCCAGGCAAGGCGCGGTGAAGTACAGCAGGAAGATGAAAAACAGCGACCAGAAGACCGAGACCCGCGCCTGTTGCACGCTGGGAGTCGTGTAGTACCGCATCAAGATGTGCGGCAGCGCAGCAGTGCCAAACATCATGCAGAACACGATGCCGATGAAGTTGAGCCGGGCCAGGTTTTGCGCCGCTTCGTCCTTGCCGGCAAAGGCCTGCGCATGCGGTCGTGGTGGGTTCGAGCGCGCCGCCAAACCGGCTTCTCGGGTGTACTGCGTCTTCGCCGCGGCAGCATCCTTCGGATAGGCGCTTACCGCTTTTTCCGCCGCCGTCAGCTGATCGGCCGGTGCATTCGACGACTTCGCGTCGGCCAGTGCCTGGTCGACCTTGACCTTGCCATCGGCGTAGGCCTTGTCGGGCGCGGCCAGCGCCGCGCGGCCGGCCGCTGCGCGGTCGGCGAAGATCTTGCGGACTTCCTGCTCCTTCGGGTCGGCGGTGATCTTCTTCTCGAGCTCGCCGACCTTCTGCAGGGTGTAGCCATAGGCGACCTGCGGGATCGGGCTGCCGGTATGTTTCATGCCGAGCCAGATCACCGGTGTCAGGTAGGCAATGATCAGGATGATGTACTGGGCCACCTGGGTCCAGGTGACAGCTTTCATGCCGCCGAGCATCGAACAGACCAGGATGCCGCCGAGGCCGACAAACACACCGACACCAAACTCCAACCCAGTGAAGCGGCTGGTGATCAGGCCGACGCCGTAGATCTGCGCGACGACATAAACAAAGGAGCAAACGATGGCGGCCACGATGCCGATCGTGCGCACGATATTGCCGCCGTAGCGCTCAGCCAGAAAGTCGGGAATCGTGAACTGGCCGAACTTGCGCAGGTACGGTGCCAGGAACAGAGCGACCAGGCAATAACCTCCGGTCCATCCCATGACCCAGGCCAGGCCGTCGTAGCCGCCCAGGAACAAGGTACCGGCCATGCCGATGAACGAGGCCGCGCTCATCCAGTCAGCGCCGGTGGCCATGCCGTTGAAAAATGCCGGCACGCGTCGACCGGCAACGTAGTACTCGGCAACATCGGCGGTGCGGCTCATGATGCCGATGCCCGCATACAGCGCGACGGTGGCAAATAGGAACCAGTAGCCGATCCACTGCCGCGACATCCCCAACTGCTCTGCGAACGCCAGGGCGATCACAAAGGCCAGAAAGCCGCCGGTGTAGAAGGTGTAGTACTTCTTCAGCGACGAGTTAAACGCCTTGTGAGAGAAGGTAGCGGTGCTCATTCGAGATCTCCTTCATCGACGCCGTATTCTTTGTCGAGCTTGCCCATCAGGTAGGCGTAGATGCCGATGATGGCGACATAGATCACCAACGAACCCTGCGCCGACATATAGAAGCCCAGCGGGAAACCCAGGAAGGTGACGGTGTTGAGTTCGCGCGCGAACCAGGCCTCGACAAACGTGACCACGAACCAGACGGCGAGCAGGATCCCCGTGATGACGAGGTTCTTGTGCCAATACTCGTTGTGCTTCTCGGTGAGTTGCATCGATTTCTCCGCGTGGAATAGGCGGGTGTGATGCTCGGCGGCATGCCTTACGAATTTCTTACAGCGGCGGCAGGGACATACCCGCGGGCGGGTCAATACTGACCTCGCCCGCGCCCGCCTCGCGGTGCAGCCGGCGCGTCAGCGCGCGGCCAGGCGGTGCCAGGTATCGACGACGGTGTCCGGGTTCAGCGAGATCGAGACGATGCCTTCCTGCGCCAGCCAGTCGGCGAAGTCGGGGTGGTCGCTCGGCCCCTGCCCGCAAATGCCGATGTATTTGCCGGTGGCGCGGCAGGCCGCAATCGCCCGCGAGATCAGGGCCTTGACGGCAGGATCACGTTCGTCGAAATCACCCGCGAGCTGGGCCAGTCCGGAGTCGCGGTCCAGGCCCAGGGTGAGCTGGGTCAGGTCGTTCGAGCCGATCGACATGCCGTCGAAATACTCGAGAAACTGCTCGGCCAGGATGGCGTTGCTCGGCACCTCGCACATCATGATCAGGCGCAGGCCACCGACACCACGCTTGAGGCCACGTTCGGCAAGCATCTGCGTCACCCGCTCGGCCTGCTTCACGGTGCGCACAAAGGGCACCATGATCTCGACATTCGTCAGGCCCATGTCGTGACGCACCCGTTTGAGCGCTTCGCACTCCATCGCAAAAGCGTCGCTGAAGTCGCCGCTGATATAACGACTGGCGCCACGAAAACCGAGCATCGGGTTTTCTTCGTCGGGCTCGTAACGGGCGCCGCCGATGAGCTTGCGGTATTCGTTGCTCTTGAAGTCCGACAGCCGCACGATCACCGTCTTGGGCCAGAAGGCGGCCGCGATCGTGGCCACCCCTTCAGCGAGTTTGTCGACGTAAAAAGCGCGGGGTGATGCATGCCCGCGGGCCACCGATTCGACCGCCTTCTTGAGCTCCGGGTCGATATTCGGATAGTCCAGGATAGCCTTCGGATGAACGCCGATATTGTTGTTGATGATGAACTCCAGCCGCGCCAGACCGACGCCCGAATTCGGCATCTGGCAGAAGTCGAACGCCAGCTGCGGGTTGCCCACATTCATCATGATCTTGATCGGACAGTAAGGCATTTCGCCGCGCACCACATCCTTGATCTCGGTCTCGAGCAGGCCGTCGTAGATGTAGCCGGTATCGCCTTCGGAGCAGACCACCGTGACGAGTGCGCCTTCGCTCAACTTCTGCGTTGCGTCGCCGCAGCCAACCACCGCCGGGATGCCAAGTTCGCGCGCGATGATTGCGGCGTGGCAGGTGCGCCCGCCGCGGTTGGTGACGATCGCACTCGCACGTTTCATCACCGGCTCCCAGTTCGGGTCGGTCATATCGGTGACGAGCACGTCGCCGGGCTGGACGCGGTGCATATCGTTCGGCGACATCACCACCCGCACCGGCCCGGTGCCGATCTTCTGCCCGATCGCGCGGCCCTCGACGAGCACGTTGCCGCTGCCCTTGAGCTTGTAGCGCTGTTCGACCTTGCCCTGCATCTGGCTCTTCACCGTCTCCGGCCGCGCTTGCAGGATGTAGAGCTTGCCGTCGACGCCGTCCTTGCCCCATTCGATATCCATCGCGCGGCCGTAATGCTGCTCGATCGTCAGCGCGTAGCCGGCGAGTTCGGTGACATCGGCGTCGTTGAGCGAGTAGCGGTTGCGCTGCTCGGTCGGCGTGTCCACAGTGCGCACCAGGCGGCCGCTGGCGGCATGTTCGGCGGCGCTGGCAAATTCCATCCTGATCAGCTTGGAGCCCAGCGCGCGGCGGATCACCGCCAGCTTCGCCGCGCGCAGCGCGGGCTTGTGGACATAAAACTCGTCGGGGTTGACGGCGCCTTGCACCACGGTTTCACCCAGCCCGTAGCTGGACGTGATGAAGACGACATCGGAGAACCCGCTCTCGGTGTCGATCGTGAACATCACACCGGCCGCGCCAAGGTCGGAGCGCACCATGCGCTGCACCCCCGCCGACAGCGCCACCTCGCCATGTGCAAATCCCTTGTGCACGCGGTAGCTGATCGCGCGGTCGTTGTACAGCGAGGCAAACACCTCCTTCATCCGGTGCAGCACCTCGTCGATGCCCACGACGTTGAGATAGGTCTCCTGCTGGCCGGCGAAAGACGCATCGGGCAGGTCTTCCGCGGTCGCCGA
>JAYUSP010000541.1:0-3046 GCA_043755615.1 Betaproteobacteria bacterium | reverse complement strand
CGTGCCCGCCGCCTGCGCTGGCCTGGCTTCGCACAGCCGACCCCGGTCAGCAGGCCTGCATGAAACGCTGCAGCGCCTGCGCCGTCGCGTCGGGCATCTCTTCGGGGATGTAGTGGCCACAAGGCAGCAGCTCACCGCTGACAACCCCACTGCATTGCGCCCGCCACAGCGCGAGTGGATCGAAGAGCGCGTTGACAACACCGCGCTGGCCCCACAACACCAGCATGTCGCATTCGACTCGGGCACCATCGGCGCGCGACTGGCGGTCATGTTCAAGGTCGATGCCGGCCGAGGCGCGGTAGTCCTCGCACATCGCATGCACTGTCGCCGGCTGGCTGATGCAGCGTGCGTAGTCGTCGAACGCCGCCGGCTCGTTGTGGCTCAAGCCATCGGCGCCCCAGCGCCCGAGCTTCCAGCGCAGGTACGCAACCGGGTCGCCGCCGATCATCCGCTCAGGGTGCGGTGCGGGCTGGATCAGAAAAAACCAGTGGTAGTAGGCGCTTGCCAAACGCACGTCGGTAGCGCTGTACATGTCCAGCGTTGGCGCGATGTCGAGCACGCAGAGTTTGATCACGTCGGCCGCGTGGTCGAGCGCCAGCCGGTGCGCCACCCGCCCGCCGCGGTCATGCCCGGCAACAAAATAGCGCCGGTGCCCCAGGCTGTGCATCAGCGCGGCGAGGTCGGCGGCCATCGCGCGTTTGCTGTAGCTGGCGTGGTCGGCCACATCCGCGGGTTTGGACGACTCGCCATAACCCCGCAGGTCGGGCAATACCAGCCGGTAGTGCGGCGCGAGCTGCATCGCGACGCGGTGCCACATCACATGAGTCTGCGGGAATCCGTGCAACAAAAGCAGCGCAGGCGCGTCGGCGCGGCCGCCGGTGCGCACCCGCAGCGTGACGCCGTTGACGGCATGATCGCGGCAATCAAATCCTTGGAACCAGGGTGCAATCGCGGGCACGGACATCGTGGGCCTCTTGGGTCGTCAGCAACTCAATCGGCGGCGCGTTCAGACGAGCGCATCCAGGTCCACGACAAGCCGATGCCCGCCGATGCGCCGGTGGTGCGCCTGACCAGCGGGCTGTGGGCATTCGCCGCCCCGGCCACGCTGTCCAGGCGGCCGAAGACAAACAGCCGCCAGTCGGCCGACAACGGCCGCACGACGTTCAAGCCCAGCCGCCAGGTGACGAGCCCGGCGCGTGCCTCAAAGGCCGGCCGCGTGGCCGTGGCGTAGGCCGGCGCGACGGCATAAAAGTGTTCGGTCAGGCGCCGGCTGCCGAAGACCGCGCCGAGACTCGCGCTGGTGGTCCAGCCACTGTGGCTGCGCCGGCTGAACTGCAGTTCCGGCTCGAAGGCGATGCCGCGCGAAGCAAAGCCGTTGCTCAGATCGAAGACCCCGCGCAAGGGCAATTCGAGTTGCCAGCGGCCGCCGCCCGGCGCCGCGTTGGCGGCCCCAAGGTTCCACCTCAGGCGCGGGCCGAACTCGATCAGCGTGCCCAGATCGGGCATGCCGCGCCGGGCGTCGATATCGCGTGAATTCGAGCCCAGCGACGCGCCGGCGCCGAAGTCAAATTCAAACTCCGCCGACTTGAAGGCGCGCAGGCCCAGCGTGCCGCGGTCGGCGCGCAGGATTTCGCCACGGTACACAAAAAACGGCAGCGCGATGGCGCCAGCGGCCTGCTGGTCCGACCCCGGATAGGCCTGCTGCGAGACCGCAAAGGCGAAGCCGCCGAGTTCCCATTTGGGTTCGGCAGGCGCAGAAGTCGGGGCGGTCTGCGCGCGCAGCGGCAAGGCCATAGCGCAGCCGAGCAGAGTCAGAGTCAGTGCGGGGATGATGTTCATGCCCTCGTTATACTGCCCCAAGCAGCGCCGATTTGTCTCGAATTGCGGGCGCTTAACCAAATGCCGCTAAAGCGCCTGCGCTTTGCACTTAGCCGTGTACGCAGGATGAGGTCGCAACGCGACGCCAACACCAAACCGAAGCGGTTCAGCTGTGGCCGCGCTGTGGCAGCCGGTTCTTTTCATTGCCCTCATCGTTCATGACCTCCGTCGGCGTAGTTGCACCGCAGCATATGCACTTCAGCGCGCCTCTGCCGCTGAAAAGCGGCGCCGTGCTGCCCGCCTACACGCTCGTCTACGAGACCTACGGCAGCCTGAACACGCAGCGCAGCAACGCGGTGCTGGTATGCCACGCGCTCAACGCCAGCCACCATGTCGCCGGCCGATACGCCGACGATGAAAAATCCGTAGGCTGGTGGGACAACCTCGTCGGCCCGGGCAAGCCGCTGGATACGAACCGCTTCTTTGTCATCGGCGTCAACAACCCGGGTTCGTGTTTTGGCTCGTCCGGGCCGACACAACCCAACCCAGCCACAGGCCAGCCCTGGGGCGCGGACTTTCCGGTGATCACCGTCGAAGACTGGGTCGATGCGCAGGCGCGGCTGCTCGACGCCTTGGGCATCCAACAACTCGCCGCGGTCATCGGTGGCAGCCTCGGCGGCATGCAGGCTTTGAGCTGGACGCTGCGCTTCCCGGCCCGCGTGCGGCATGGCATCGCGGTCGCCAGCGCGCCCAACCTGTCGGCACAGAATATCGCCTTCAACGAAGTTGCCCGCCGCGCCATCGTCACCGACCCCGACTTCCACGGCGGCCACTATCTGGCGCAGGGCACGATCCCCAAACGCGGGCTGCGGGTGGCGCGCATGATCGGCCACATCACGTACCTGTCCGACGATTCGATGGAGGCCAAGTTCGGCCGCGAACTGCGCAACGGCGCGCTGGGGTACAGCACCCAGGACGTCGAATTCCAGATCGAAAGCTATCTGCGCCACCAGGGCGACAAATTCAGCGACTATTTCGACGCCAACACCTACCTGCTGATCACCCGCGCGCTGGACTATTTCGATCCCGCACGTGAACACGGCGGCTCCTTGTCAAAGGCTTTTGCGGTGGCCCGCGACAACCGTTTCCTGATCGTCAGCTTCAGCACCGACTGGCGGTTTTCGCCGGCCCGCTCACGCGAGATCGTCAAGGCCCTGGTCGACAACCG
>JAYUSP010000540.1:0-3049 GCA_043755615.1 Betaproteobacteria bacterium | reverse complement strand
GCGAGATGATGGTGATGAGTCTGCTCGCCGCCTATGCGTCGGGCCTGGCGCGCCGGCTGGGCTGAGAGGCTCATCCCGGCGCTGGCCGGGACAACACGGCGTTGGCGCAGATCACTTCTTGCGCAGCTTCTGAATCGCCGCCAACTGCGCCGCCATCGCCGCAAATTCGCCTTGCGCCGCGGCGAAGTCGATATCGGTCTTGGCGTTTTTCATCGCTTCTTCGGCGATCTTGTGCGCTTCGAGGGCCTTGGCTTCGTCGAGGTCATGGCCGCGGATTGCGGTGTCGGCCAGCACCGTCACCGTGCCGGGCTGAACTTCGAGGATGCCGCCGGCGACGAAGACAAACTCTTCCTCGCCGTTGTCGGCGCGGATGATGCGCACCGCGCCGGGTTTGATGCGCGTGATCAGCGGCGTGTGACGCGGGTAGATGCCAAGCTCGCCCATCTCGCCGGGCAGCGCGACAAACTTCGCCTCGCCGGAGAAGATGCTCGCTTCGGCCGAGACGACGTCGACGTGGAGTGTGGCCATGGGGTGTGCCTCGATTCGGTGGCCGCTTACTGCAGCTTCTTGGCCTTGTCGAAGGCCTCGTCGATGGTGCCAACCATGTAGAACGCCTGCTCGGGCAAGTGGTCACATTCACCGGCGACGATCATCTTGAAGCCGCGGATGGTTTCTTTCAACGTCACGTACTTGCCCGGCGAGCCGGTGAAGACTTCGGCGACGTGAAAAGGCTGGCTCAGGAAACGCTGGATCTTGCGCGCCCGGGCGACGGCGAGCTTGTCTTCGGGTGACAGCTCGTCCATGCCCAGGATCGCGATGATGTCGCGCAGTTCCTTGTAGCGCTGCAGGGTCTGCTGCACCGCGCGCGTGGTGTCGTAATGCTCCTGGCCGACGACGTTGGGGTCGACCTGGCGGCTGTTGCTGTCCAGCGGGTCCACCGCCGGGTAGATGCCCAGCGAGGCGATATCGCGGCTGAGCACGACGGTGGCGTCGAGGTGGGCGAAGGTCGTCGCCGGTGACGGGTCGGTCAGGTCGTCGGCGGGCACGTAGACGGCCTGGATCGAGGTGATCGAGCCGACCTTGGTGCTGGTGATGCGCTCTTGCAGGCGGCCCATTTCTTCGGCCAGCGTGGGCTGGTAACCCACCGCCGAAGGCATGCGCCCGAGCAGCGCAGAAACCTCGGTGCCGGCGAGCGTGAAGCGGTAGATGTTGTCGACGAAGAAGAGCACGTCCTTGCCTTCATCGCGGAACGATTCGGCAATCGTCAGGCCGGTCAGCGCCACGCGCAGGCGGTTGCCCGGCGGCTCGTTCATCTGGCCGTAGACCATCGAAACCTTGCTCTCGCCCAGGTTCTCAAGGTTCACGACGCCCGAATCGGCCATCTCGTGATAGAAGTCGTTGCCCTCGCGGGTGCGCTCGCCGACACCGGCAAATACCGACAGGCCCGAATGTGCCTTGGCGATGTTGTTGATGAGCTCCATCATGTTCACGGTCTTGCCGACGCCGGCGCCGCCGAACAGGCCGACCTTGCCACCTTTGGCAAACGGGCAGATCAGGTCGATGACCTTGATGCCGGTTTCGAGCAACTCCTGCGATGGGCTCAGCTCGTCATAGGCTGGCGCCTTGCGGTGGATGCTCATCTTGAGCACGCCATCGACCGGGCCGCGTTCGTCGATCGGGTTGCCCAGCACGTCCATGATGCGGCCCAACGTGGCCTTGCCCACCGGCACGTGGATCGCGGCACCGGTGTTGTTGACCATCAGGCCGCGGCGCAGGCCGTCTGACGAGCCGAGCGCGATCGTGCGCACGATGCCGTCGCCGAGCTGCTGCTGGACTTCGAGCGTGAGCGCGGTGCCTTCGAGCTTGAGCGCGTCATACACACGCGGCATCTGGTCACGCGGGAACTCGACGTCAACGACGGCGCCGATGCACTGGACGATCTTGCCTTGGGCTTGAACATTCGCCATTTGGTTTTTCCTTGGATTCGAATTCAGACTTAGACCGCGGCCGCAGCAGCGACGATTTGGCTGCGGCCGTTCACTGTGTTCACTTAACTTGCGCTTCGCTCAAGTTAGCCTGCGCCGAATCGTGCGTTGCACGTCCGCCTAAACGGCGGCCGCACCGCCCACGATTTCACTCAATTCCTTGGTGATCGCGGCTTGCCGGGTCTTGTTGTAGATGAGCTTGAGTTCGCCGATCAGGCTGCCGGCGTTGTCGGTAGCGGCCTTCATCGCAACCATGCGCGCGCTCTGCTCGCTGGCCATGTTCTCGGCCACCGCCTGGAAGACCAGGGCTTCGATATAACGCGTGAACAGCTCGTCGATGACGGTGGCCGCATCGGGCTCGTAGAGGTAGTCCCAGCTGTAGGCTGACTTCTCGGCGTCGGTCTGCGCCAGCCGCTCGGCCGACAGCGGCAGCAACTGCTCGATCACCGGCTCTTGTTTCATCGTATTGATGAACCTGGTGTAGGCCAGGTGCACCGAATCGACCTTGCCGGCGACAAAAGCGTCGAGCATGACCTTCACCGGGCCGATGAGTTTTTCAAGCTGCGGCGCGTCACCGAGCTGCACCGCCTGGCTCATGACCTTGGCGCCGAAGCGGTTCATGAAACCCAAACCCTTGTTGCCGATGGCCACCGTGATCGAAGTGCTGCCTGAGGTGCTCACGTCCTTCATGCGCGCGGTCACCGCGCGCAGGATGTTCGTGTTGAGGCCGCCACACAGGCCCTTGTCGGTGGTCACGACGATGAAGCCGGTGACCTTGGCGCTGCTGCCGTCCTTGGCCCCGGCACGCATATACGGCGACTTGTATTCGGGGTTGGCCTTGGCCAGGTTGGCGGCGATATTGCGCACCTTGTCGCTGTAGGGGCGCGCCGCGCGCATGCGCTCCTGCGCCTTGCGCATCTTGCTGGCGGCGACCATCTCCATGGCCTTGGTGATCTTCCTGGTGTTTTCCACCGATTTGATCTTGACGCGTATCTCTTTGCCGACTGCCATTCAAAACTCCTGTCAGAAGACGGCAAGACGCGGACGCCGCCGGGCCGCCCCAA
>JAYUSP010000539.1:0-3058 GCA_043755615.1 Betaproteobacteria bacterium | reverse complement strand
CGAACATCGCCGCGGCCTTGACCGCCTGCTCGCGCTGGTACCACTGCCAGCCGTTCCAGGCGGCAAAGGCCCCGAGCACCAGGATCAGCGTCCAGGTGATGAGGTTGCCGTACTGCTTCCAGAACGACTTCAATGCGTCAAGTTGTTCCTGCTCTTGCAGGTCGAGTTGTGTAGCCATCGGCGGTCCAGAGTCAGGGTTTCGATTATGCGGTGCGCAATTCATGCGCCCAGGCTGCGGGGTCAGCCAGCGGCCGGCGAGTCTGCTCGACAGCCGCAGCGCCCGCAGCGGTGCGCAAGGGCTTGAGGCTGACCTCGCCCGCGGCTAATTCGTCGGCGCCGAAGATCAGCGCGAATGCCGCGCCGCTGGCGTCGGCGCGTTTGAACTGGGCCTTCATGCCACCCTGCCCGTCCTTGCCCGCCGCATGCATGACCACCGCCAGCCCGCAGGCGCGCAGCGCTTCGGCAACCGCCACCGCAGCCGGCGCGTGGGCCGCATCGGGCACGATGCAATAGGCGTCGGGCGCCACGGTCGGTGGCTGCACGCCCAGTTCAACGAGCAGGTCGAGCACCCGCTCGATGCCCATGCCCCAGCCGATGCCGGGCGCGGGTTTGCCACCGAGCATCTCGACCAGCGGGTCGTAGCGCCCGCCGCCACACAGCGTGCCCTGGGCGCCGAGGCGGTCGGTAATCCACTCGAAAACGGTCAGGTTGTAATAGTCCATGCCGCGCACCAGGCGCGGGCTGATGGTGTACGGCTGGCCGGCGGCGTCGAGCGCGGCACGCACACCGGCCAGATGCTGCAGCGAAGCCTCGCCGAGAAAGTCGATCAGCTTTGGCGCCGCCTCCATGAGCCCGTGCAGCGCCGGATTTTTGCTGTCCAGGATGCGCAGCGGGTTGCTGTGCAGGCGGCGCAGCGCATCGGCATCGAGCTGCTCGCGGTGGGCTTCGAAATGCGCAATCAGCGCGGCGCGGTGCACCAGCCGTTCGGCCGGCTGGCCCAGGCTGTTGAGCTCGAGCCGCACATCACGCAAGCCCAGATCGCGCCACAGGCTGCGGCACATCAGGATGACTTCGGCATCGACATCGGGCCCGGCGAAACCCAGCGCTTCGACACCAACCTGGTGGAACTGGCGGTAGCGCCCGCGCTGCGGCCGCTCGTGGCGGAACATCGGCCCGATGTAGAACAGGCGCTTCGGGCCGTCGTAGAGCAGGTTGTGTTCGATCGCCGCGCGCACCACGCCTGCGGTATTTTCAGGGCGCAGCGTGAGCGCGTCGCCGTTCATGCTGTCGATGAAGGAGTACATCTCCTTTTCCACGATATCGGTGACCTCGCCGAGGCCGCGCACAAACAGCGGCGTCGGTTCGACGATCGGCGTGCGCACGTTCTGGTAGCCGTAGCGGCGCATCAACGCGCGCACGGTGTCTTCGAACCATTCCCAGCGCGCCGAGTCCGGCGGCAGGATGTCGTTCATGCCCTTGACCGCACGCAGCGGTGAAGGGTCAGGCCTTGCGGCTTGGGTCGGATCGGGCATCGGAGGGTCGGCGCTGTGCGCCGCTGAAGTCGAGAGTTAGGCCGGCGGATCGCGTGGCGGCGGGCGGAGGCGGGCGTTGGCGGGCAAGCGTCAATGCGCTGCAGTCACCGATCCAAAACGGCGCTCGATATAACTCTCGACGATCTTGTGAAACTCATTGACGATGCCTTCACCACGCAGCGTCATCGCTTTTTCGCCATCGATGAAAACCGGCGCCGCCGGCGCTTCGCCGGTGCCCGGCAGGCTGATGCCGATGTCGGCATGTTTGCTTTCGCCCGGGCCATTGACGATGCAGCCCATCACCGCGACCCGGAGCGTTTCAACCCCTGGGTATTGCAGTTTCCAGACCGGCATCATCGAGCGCAGGTGGTCGTCGATCTGCTTGGCCAGCTCCTGGAACGTGGTGCTCGTCGTGCGGCCACAACCGGGGCAGGCGGTGACACTCGGGTTGAAGGTGCGCAGCCCGAGCGACTGCAGGATTTCCAGCGCAATCAGCACCTCCTGGGTGCGCGCTTCGCCGGGCTGCGGCGTCAGGCTGACGCGGATCGTGTCGCCGATGCCTTCTTGCAGCAGCACGGCGAGTGCGGTCGCCGACGCCACCGTGCCCTTGGTCGACATGCCGGCTTCGGTCAGGCCCAGGTGCAGCGCGTAGTCGCAGCGTTTGCTCAACGCGCGATAGACGGTGATCAGATCCTGCACACCACTGACTTTGCAGCTGATGATGATCTGGTCCGGGTTCATGCCCAGCGATCGCGCCTCTTCGGCCGACTGCAGCGCCGACTGGATCAGCGCCTGGTACATCACCGGCTTGGCGTCCCAGGGCACCGCGCGCGCGGCGTTCTGATCCATCAGCGAAGCCAGCAATTCCTGGTCGAGGCTGCCCCAGTTGACGCCGATGCGCACAGGCTTGTCGTGGCGCAACGCGGCTTCGATCATCTGCGCGAACTGCGGGTCGCGTTTGCGGCCCTTGCCGACATTGCCCGGGTTAATGCGGTATTTGGACAGCGCCGCGGCGCAGTTGGGGAACTGCGTCAGCAGCGTGTGGCCGTTGTAGTGGAAGTCGCCGATCAGCGGCACGTCGATGCCCATGCGGTCGAGCTGGTCACGGATATGCGGCACCGCGGCCGCCGCCTCGGGCGTGTTCACCGTGATGCGCACCATCTCCGAGCCGGCCTGCGCGAGCTCCTTGACCTGGATCGCGGTTTCGATGACCCGCACGGTGTCGGTATTGGTCATCGACTGCACCCGCACCGGCGCGTCGCCGCCGACGGTGACGACGCGGCTGCCCCAGACCACACGCGCCTGGCGCGAGCGGCGCTGCGCGGTGCCGGTGGCGGCGATGAAATCGGGGTCGTTGTCGGTCATGGTCGTTGACTCTGCCGGGTTGCGCGCTGCGTTCACTTCAGTTCGAGACGGGCAACGTTGTCCCGTGCAGTGCCCAGCAGATCGACCGCTTGGCCCCGAAAAACGACCTGCGTCGCCCGCGCATTGCCGATCTTCAGTTTCAACGGCAAGGGCCCTTGCAG
>JAYUSP010000538.1:0-9212 GCA_043755615.1 Betaproteobacteria bacterium | reverse complement strand
TGTACCACCACACCCAGGACGAACAGGTCTATGCCGTGATCTCGCGGCGGATGAAGGACCGCTACGACATCTTCGGCAGCCTGCCCGACACGATCGAGGACGACTGGATCGAGAGCGTGGAAGAGCTTGAAAAGCGGATGGATGAGTACATGCACCTCCGCGACCAGGCGCACAACGCCTTCGAGGTGCGGTATCACGAGACGATCGACCCCGACAAGGATCGATGGGAACTGTGCTCGCGTGTGCTGTCTCGGCGCGACATCGTGGAGAGGTTGTCGGCGCCGTGGTGAGCGCGAGTTGAAGCCATGCGCATCGAGCCTCTGATACAGACCGCGGCGTTCGACGTGGCCGATTGGGAGGTCGACGCCGAGTTCGGCGTGTTTCCGCAAGGCGCCCGGGCCAAGGACGCTGTGTTCGCGCCTGTTGCGCCGACAGAACCCGTTCTCGTGGGCGGGAAGCGCTACCTGTTCAAGCGTTCCAAGCGGAGCTACCCCGACCAGTTCTGGGGTGAGGTCATCGCGTACCGGGTGGGTTGCCTGATGGGACTGGAGGTGCCGCCGGCGTTTGCAGCGTTCAACTCGCGTACGGGGTATAGCGCTGCGTTGATCGAATGGTTCTATCGCGACGGTGCAGAGCTGTTCATGCTCGGCGGCGACTTCATGCAGATGGTGCGCGAGGGTTTCGACCGAGACAAGGGGACACAGCACAACCTGCAAGACGTCGAGCTCCTCATGCGCTTGCTCGCCCGCACCAAGGCGTTGAGTCAGAACTGGCGCCAGTGGTGGGTCGAAGGGTTGTTGTTTGACGCTCTGATCGGTAACTCCGACAGGCACCAGGACAACTGGGGCCTGATCTTCGATGCGGTCGGACGTGAGCCGCCCAACATGCCCCCGTGCCGGTTGGCGCCGCTGTTCGACAACGGCACCAGCCTGGGGCATGAACGGTTCCCGGAACGCGTGGTCGGCTGGACAGATGCGCGTCTGGATCAGTACATCAACAAGGGTACGCATCACGTCAAGTCGTCACTCGAACCTGAGCATTGCGTCCAGGGGCACTTCTCGCTGTTGCGATACGTCCTGAACGACTGGGGTCCGCACACTGACCTCGATCTGCTGCGCGAACGGATTGACTTCTCCCAAGAGGATCTCATCTTGTGCACAGCGGACTTGGTGCATCTCCCGGTGCCCGTGCCGATGACAGCTGAGAGAATGCGATTCGCGTGCCGCTTGCTTGTTCGTCGGCAGGCCCTGTTGAGAGCCCTCCTGAATGCACCCGCTGATCCACCTGCTTGAACCGTCGCGTCTGCTGATGACGTGGCAACCTTCGGCCGAGGGGGCGCCGGTGCGGACGCGTCGCGTTATTGGCGAGGTGCTCTCTGAAAAGCCGTCTAGTGACATCGTTTTCCGCTACCTGAAGGGAACAGACGACTTCCAGGCTGCCGAGGCAGCGGGGTTCAAGGGTTTCCCGGCTTTTCGCCTGGAGGACACGGAGACCCGGCATGGTGTTCTTGAGTCGTTGATGCGCCGCCTGCCTCCACGCAACCGTGAGGACTTCGGTGACTACCTGCAACTGCATGGCCTCACGGCGCCGTTCAAGCTGTCCGACTTGGCTCTGTTGGGGCACACCGGTGCCCGCCTACCCAGCGACGGATTTGCGTTGGTGCCGGAGTTTCCGCTGGACGCGGGGCCCTGCGACTACGTGATGGAGGTCGCTGGCACGCGGCACGTCCTCCATGGCTCGCTGTCTGACTTGCGAGTGGGTGACGCCGTCACAATCCAGCTCGACCCGAGCAACGTGGTTGAGGCGGACGCTCTGGCGGTGCTGCACCATGGGCAACGCATCGGCTACGTGAACCGTGCATTGAAGGCCATGTTCTATCGATGGTTGCAGTCAGGCCGGATGACGGCAGCCATCGAGCGACAGAACGGCAAGCCCAACCGTCCACTGATCTTCGTGCGAGTGAGCGTGTCCTGAGCCGCCGGATGCTCGGGCGACAACCTGCAAGCCGCGCTTACAAGTTCGTGGCGGGTTTGCCCGGCAGAACTAAGATTCGGCCCGCCGAGTCGCAGCCCGTCCAATCAGGGCCCACGCGTCTTGGGTAGCCAGACGGGTAGGCAGGCAACAAGAATGTAGATTTATGCGACGCAAGCATGCCTGACCACGCCGACCGCATCCTGGCCCTGCAAGGGGCGAGCAACTTCCGCGACCTCGGTGGTTATGTCGGGCATGACGGCCAGGTGCTGCGCTGGCGCCGGCTGTTCCGCTCCGACCATCTGGCCGGTTTGAGTGCCGACGACCACGCCCTGCTGGCCGGCATCGGCCTGGCCAGGTCGTTCGACTTTCGTGGCGACGCCGAGCGTGCCGCGGCGCCTTACCAAATCGCCGGCGTGAGCCTGCACGCGCTGGCCATCGAGCCCACCGTGGTCGAGCGCATGCAGCAGATCACGGCTTCGGGCCAAGCCTTGACGGCCGAGGTGACGGCCGGCCTGATGCGCGATCTCTACCGCAACCTGGTCAGCACTCAGGCGCAGCGCTTTGCGGAGTTGTTCGAGCAACTGCTGCAAGCCGATGCGCCGGTGGTCATGCACTGCACCGCCGGCAAAGACCGCACCGGCGTCGCCTGTGCATTGCTGCTGTTGGCGCTGGGTGTGTCGCGCCGCGTCGTGATGCAGGACTACCTGCTCAGCAACCGCTGCTACCGCCGCCCGGCCGTGAACCGCAGCGACCTGCCACCCGAGGCACTGGCGGTGATGTGGCAGGTGCAAGCCGGCTTTCTCGATGCCGCGCTGGACATCGTGGACCGCACGCCGGGCGGCATCGATGGCTACCTCAGCCAACGCCTGGGCTTGACACCAGCGGCGCTCGGCGCGCTGGCGGCGCGCTACTTGCACGCCGGCTGATCGGTGTTTGTACGAGAGCCTGATGCAGGCCGTTGGCGGACTACGTCGACGACCTGCGCTTTCAGGCCACGCCCGACCCGCGCAGCGTGCGCACCAGCTGCAGCAGCTTGGGGCCGACTTCGTGGGTCAGCCAGGTGGGGCCGCGGGAGCCAACCGCCGTCGGTTTCTGGAAAGCGCAGTTGAAGACCACCAACTCTCCGCTGGCGATGCGGCCATAGGGCACGCCGGCGGCCTGGATGCCGGTCACGAGGTCACCGTCGACGGTGCAAAAACCCTGTCGTGTGCAGTCCTTCACGCCCAAGCGGATAGCAGCTTCGTAACGTGCAGCGTCTTCGGGTGTCTTGACGCGGATTTCGTTGATCACCGCTTCGCGGGTCTCGAGGTCACAGCCGGCGAGCCAGGCGCGCCCGATCGCCGAGCCGGCGATCGGGATCGTCAACCCGGTGTCGGCGACGGCGCTGGTGACGCGGCTGCGGTCGCGGCTGCGGCTGGTTTCGATGAGCACGATGTGCAGCCGGTCGCGGATGCCCATCGAGACATCGCCGCCAGTGGCGTCGGCAAGTTCGTTCATCAGCCCGCGTGCATGTTGGCGCAGGCCGATCGAGGCCATCAGTGGATAGGTCACCGAGATGATGGCCGAGCCGAGTTGGTACTTGCCGTACTTCTGGCTGACCTTCAGGTATCCGAGCGCGACCAGCGTGTAGGTCAAGCGCGAGATCGTTGGTTTGGGCAGCCCCGTGCGTTGGGCGAGTTCGGCATTCGACAGCGTCGTCTCATTGGCGCTGAAGCAGCGCAACAACTCGATACCGCGGGCCAGCGTGGTGGCGAACTGCTTGTCGCCGGCGTAGTCCTCGTAACCCAGCGGCACGCGGTGCGGCTGGTTCAACAAGTAACGCTGGCGGTCTCGGCTGGGCTGCATCGGGTGCTTTGCGGCGGTTGAGGTTTCGGTGCTGGCATATCGAACGAACCGACAGAATAACGGAACACTTGCGCTGCTGCTTGCGGCCGGCCTCTATGCTGCGGCTCGCTGAAGGTCGTTGAGGTCGGTGCCACGCAGCGTGCGCCCGAGGGCCATCGCCGACCGCCACCTCAGAGCGCCGAGAAAGGCCGTGATGAAGCCCGACGACCTGCCGATCCACGACATCCCCGCGCTGGCCGGCAACAACGCGCCGGTGCACGACGAACTGGTGCTCGACAACCTGGCCGTCATCGGCGAGCTGCCGGCCGACCTGAACGGCATCTACGTGCGCAACGGGCCGAACCCGTACTTCCCGCCCGACTGGCGGTATCACGCGTTTGATGGCGACGGCATGCTGCACGCGGTCACCTTCGACCGCGGCCGCGTGAGTTACCGCAACCGCTGGGTGCAGACCGCGGCGCTGGCCGAAGAGCTCGCTGCCGGCCAGGCGCTGTGGCAAGGCATCAAGGAGCCGCCGCGCCGCGACAGACCAGCGCAGCCGATGAAAAACACCTCCAACACCGACGTCAAGTACCACGCTGGCCGGCTGATCAGCATGTGGTACCGCTCGGGCATGCCTTACGCGGTGGACCCGTACACACTCGCGCCGCTGGGCCCGGCCGACTATGGCGGCGCTTTGAGCCGCATCTCGGCGCATTCGCGGCCCGATGAACATACCGGCGAGCTGCTCTATTTTGACTACGACACGAAGCCGCCGTACATGCAGTACGGCGTGATCGGGCCCGACCGCCAGCGCAAACATCACATCGAAGTGCCGCTGCCCGGCCCGCGCCTGCCGCACGATATGGCGGTCACCGAGCACTACACGATCCTGCACGACTTTCCGCTACTGCTCGACGACGACGCCTTGGCCGCGGGCCGCTACAAGCTGCGTTTTCACCCCGAAATGCCAAGCCGCTTTGCGGTGCTGCCGCGTTACGGCAGCGCCGAGCAGATCCGCTGGTTCGAGGCCCGGCCGACCTACATGTTGCATGTTGTCAACGCCTGGGAAGACGGCGACGAGGTGGTCATGGTCGGCACGCCTTACCGCACCCATGAAGACGAGCAGGGCCGCATCGACGCGCGCCGGCTCGAACGCACGATCCACTACCGCCAGCGCGACTTCGTGCTCTACGAATGGCGCTTCAACCTGCTCACCGGGCGCACCACCGAGGGGGTCATCGACGACGTGCTGAATACCGAATTTCCAGTCATCAACAGCCGCTTCCAGGGCCGCCGTACGCGGCACTCGTATCACATCGTGTTCCCGCACGGCGGCAAGGAAGAAGTGCGCTTCACCGGCCTGGCGAAGATGAATCACGAGACCGGTGCGCATGTGGCCTGGAGCGAAGGGCCGCAGGCGTTTTACAACGAGCCCGGTTTTGCGCCGCGCGATGGCGCGACCGCCGAGGACGACGGTTACCTCGTCACGATCGCCTGGAACCCGGCGCTGCAACGCTCCGAAGTCCAGGTCTTCGACGCCAGCGGCCGCGAATTTGGCCGCGGCCCGATCGCCCGCGTGCCGCTGCCGCGCCGCGTGCCGCATGGTTTTCACGCCACCTTTGTCAGCAGCGACACGCTGCAGCGCTGGAAGTGAACAGCGCGTGATCCTGGCCAGTGCCCAACACATCGCCGACTACAGCGCCCGCGGCTGGTGGGGCGAGCGCACTATCGATGATCACTTTCGGGACGTCGTCGCGCGCCATCCGCAGCGCGAGGCGGTGGTCGACGCCCCCAACCGCGCGGCGCTCACCGGCGGCGCGCCGCGGCGTCTGACTTACGCGCAACTGGCCGACGAAGTGGCGCGCATGGCCGCGCTGCTGCAAGCGCATGGCCTGCAGCGCGACGAGATCGTGATCGTGCAGCTCATCAATTCTGTCGAGCAGTACATCGTCTACCTGGCCGGCCTGCGCCTGGGGTTGATCGTCTCGCCGGTGCCGGTGCAGTACCGCGAATTTGAGCTGCGCCACATCCTGCAACTGACCCAGGCCCGCGCTGTGGTCACCGCCACGCGAATCGGGAACCACGCCGCTGCTTCGATGTGGCAGCGGCTGGCGCTGGAATATCCGTCGCTGCAACATTTGCTGTGTTTTGGCGAGGAGCCGCCCGTGGGCGCGGTTGCGCTCGACGTCACACTGGCCGCCGTCGCGCCGGCCGGGACAGCGGCCAACCCCGCCGCGGCCGGCCCGCGCATCAGCGCCAACGATATCGCCACGCTGTGCTGGACCTCGGGCACCGAGGCCGCGCCCAAGGGCGTGCCGCGCAGCCACAACGAATGGCTGATCGTCGCGCCGTCGATCATCGAAGCCGCCGAGCTGCAGCCTGGCGCGCGTCTGCTGAACCCGTTCCCGCTCGTCAATATGGCCGGCTGGTCGACCTGCATCGCCGCGTGGCTGAAGCTCGAGGGCACGGTGGTGCAGCACCATCCCTTCGACCTCGAGGTATTCCTGCAGCAGCTGCGCGACGAGCAGATCGACTACACCGTCGCGCCGCCTGCGATCCTGAACCAGTTGTTGCGTGAGCCGCGGCTGCTGGACGGCATCGATTTCAAGCGCCTGTCGCGCATCGGCTCGGGCTCTGCGCCGCTGTCAGCGTGGATGTTGCTCGGCTGGGCCGAGCGCGGCGTGCAGATCGTCAACTACTTCGGCTCCAACGAAGGCGCGGCCTTGACCGGCTCGCCCAAGGACATCCCCGACCCCGCGCTGCGGGCGCAGTTTTTTGCCCGCGGCGGCGTCGATGCCGCGTTTTCTGCGATCTCGACGGCGCGCAAGATCCGCACCCGGCTCGTTGACCCCGAAACCGAAGCCGAGGTCACCGCGCCCGGCATCGCGGCCGAATTGCGGGTTAGCGGGCCGACCGTCTTCAGCGGTTACTTCAAGGCCCCGGCGCAGACCGCGCTGGCGTTCGACGCGCAGGGTTTTTATCGCTCGGGTGACCTCTTCGAGATTGCCGGCGAGCGGCTCGAGTTCTACCGGTTTGTCGGCCGCTGCAAGGACATCGTCGTGCGCGGCGGCATGAAGATTTCTGCACTCGAAGTCGAGCTGCTGCTGCTCGCCTGCCCCGGCGTGCAGGACGCGGCGGTGGTCGGCATCAACGATGCGACGCTCGGCGAGCGGGTCTGCGCCTGTGTCGTCGCGCAGCCTGGTGCCGCGGTCAGCCTGGCCGGCCTGGTGGCCTATCTGCGTGACGAATGCCGGGTCGCGGTGTACAAACTGCCCGAACATCTGCTACTGCTGCCGGCGCTGCCGCGCAACCCCGTCGGCAAGGTGCTCAAAAACGAATTGCGTGCCCGACTGAGCAGCCCCGGAGTGCCGACTTGAAACCTGTGCTGCTGCTGATCCCCGGCCTGTTGAATTCGGCGCGCGTCTTCGACGGTGTGCGCGCCCGGCTGGACCCGCAACTCGACGTGCGTGTCGCCGATGTGCAATCGCAGGCCAGCCTGGCCACGATGGCGCACGACGCCTGGGCCAGCCTGGCCGATGTGCCGGCGGCGCAGCCGCTGGTGATGGCTGGTTATTCGATGGGCGGGTATGTCGCGCTGCAGATGCTCAGCACGCCGCGCCGCCGGGTGCAGGGCCTGGCACTGGTCTGCACGTCGGCGCGTGCCGACACTCCGGAAGGCCAGGCCTTGCGTGAGCGGGCGATCGGCGCGATGGAGCGCGACTTCGGCCGTTATGTCGGCGCGCTGCTCGGATTTCTCGTCACGCCGCAGCGCCAGGACGATGCCGAGTTGATGGCCCTCATCCGCGACGACATGCTCGCCGTCGGCGCGGCCACCGCGATCCGCCAGCATGGCGCGGTGGCGGTGCGCGAAGATCGGCTGGCGCTGCTGCCCCAACTCGATCTGCTGGCCCAGGTCATCGCCGCGGGCGCCGACCCGGTGACGCCGCCCGAGCTGTCACGCGAACTGGCTGCGGCGATTTCTGGCGCCCAACTCACGGTGGTCGATGGGGTCGGGCATCTGCTGCCTTTCGAGCAACCGGCCGAAGTCGCCGCCTGCCTGTCCAACCTCGTCACCCGTGTCACCCTTATCAGCCACCGAGGATCCACCTGATGTCCCAACGCCGCGTTCGATTGTTTGCCATCTTGTTTGCCATCTTCATCGCTGCCGGGCTCTTGCAGCCGCTGGCCCAAGCGCAGACCTTCCCCGACAAACCGGTGCGCGTGGTGGTGCCGTTTGCCGCTGGCAATACCCTGGACGCATCGCTGCGCCAGGTCGCCGAAGTTTTTCAGCGCAACACGGGCCAAGCGCTGATCGTCGACAACAAACCCGGCGGCGCCGGCATCATCGCGGCGCAGGCGGTGATGCAGGCGCCGGCCGATGGCTACACGCTGCTGTTGGGCAATACGAGCATGTTGACAATCAACCCGCATACCTTCAGCAAGCTGCCCTACGACGCTGAAAAAACCTTCCGCCCGGTGACCAACTTTCTCGGCGCGTCGATGGTCTTTGCGGTCAACGCGGCGAATGTCCCGGCCAACACCCTGGCCGAGTTCATCGCCTGGGCCAAGCCGCAGGGCAACAAGGTTTCTTATGCCTCGTTCACGGCCGGCAACTCGTCACATTTTGCCGGCGTGATCCTGAACAAACGCGCCGGCCTCGACATGGTCCATGTGCCTTTCAACGGCAGCCCGCCGGCAGTGCAAAACCTCGTCGGCGGGCAGGTCCATGGGGCCTTTCTGCCGCTGCTGGCGGTCAAGCCGCATGTCGAAACCGGCAAGGTCAGGGTGCTCGCCGTGACCAGCCCGCAACGGTCGCCATTGCTGCCGGCGGTGCCGACTTTCAGCGAGCAGGGTTTTGCAGAAATGGAGATCTATATCTGGTCGTCGATCGTCGCGCTGGCCGCGGTGCCCGATGCTGCCGTCGCCAAACTCAACGCCGAATTCGGCAAAGCGCTGCGCAGCGCTGAGATTCGCGACAAGTGGCGCGCGGTCGACTTCGAGCCGATCCCGACGACGCCCGAAGAAGCCGCACGCTTCGCCCGCGAGGAGTCCAAGCGCTGGGCCGAAGCGGTGCGCATCTCCGGCTTCAAGGCCAGCGAGTGATGGAAGTGGAACGTCTGCCGATCTCGACCCGGCTGCCGCTGTTCGCGGCGCCGATGTTCCTCGTCTCGGGGCCCGAGCTGGTGGTGGCGGCGTGCAGGGCCGGCATCGTCGGCGCGTTTCCGACGCCCAACGCGCGGCCTCTTCAGCTGCTCGACGAATGGATGCAGCAGATCACCGATGGGCTGGCGCGGGCGCGCGACGAGCAGCCAGCCAGCAGCATCGGGCCCTGGTGTGCCAACCTCGTCACCCATCGATCGAACGAGCGCCTGCCCGAAGATTTGAAGCTCGTTGGCAAGTACCGGCCGCCG
>JAYUSP010000537.1:0-3062 GCA_043755615.1 Betaproteobacteria bacterium | reverse complement strand
TGAAGTCGACCGGGCGGCCGTCGGCATCGGGCTTGACGCCAAACGGCATCGCGATGAAGGCATGCGGTTTCATCGCGCTGGATTCTGAACCGGCATCCGGGTCAAGGTCGCGCCCTGTTCAGCCTGCGCGCCGTTTTTCCAGATCTTGCCGCTCAGGCGCAGGCCATCGGCCGACAGGGTGGCGCTGAGGTTGCCGCCGTCGACCGGCTCGCGTCCGCCGGGGCTGGGCAGTACTTGCAGCGCGATATCGATGGCCCGCGCGACACCCGGGTCGTTGGTGATCTGGCCCTGGCCGCGGTACATCACTGCGTTGAGTTCACTGCCGGTTCTATCGCGCCAGAACTGGCGGTATTCAGCCCAGTCGGCGCGGTCGCTGATCGGCACCGGCTCGCTGGCCAGGCTGATCTTGGCGCCGGTTTGTTGGATGACCACGACCACCCGCTCGCCCTGCCACAGCCGCGCCGCCCAGCGGCCGCTGAGGTCGGACGTTAGCTGCGCGGCACTGGGTTTGGCACTGGCGGCTGCGGCCGGTGCGCGGGCGGCCGTGCTGGTGGCGCCGCTGGGCGCGCCACCGGCTTGCGGGCTCGGGCTCGTTGTTGCAGCCGGTGGCGCGGCCGGTGATGCAGTTGATGTGGTCGGCGCCGCAACCGCCGCGGCCGACACCGGGCTTGATGCTGGGTTCGATGCCGGACTCGATGCCGCCAGCACCGGCGTCGACCCTGCCGGCAGCGCCGCCGGCGCGGCCGGGCGCAATACCCACCAGCCCACGAGCGCCGCCGCGCCGAGCATCAACGCGCCGCCGACGAGGCCCGCGCGGCGTGCACTTGGCGCTGGCGTAGCGGCATGCACTGCCGCAGCGCCTGGCGGCGAGGCGATCGCCGGCACGCCGTGCGCGCCCAAGTCAGCGACGAGGCGCTGCACGTCGTGCGCCCAGTCGTAGGCGCGCAGCTTGCGCCAGGTGAGTTCGCCGATGCGGTCGAAGGGCGCCGGCAGCTCGCTCGGCGCCGCGGCCATGCCGTCGCAGAGCACCGGGATCACCTGGGCGCCGGCTTCGAGCGCGGCCTCGAACTCGCGTCGCACCGGGTCGGCAGGGTCGTCGATGCGGCGTCGGCCATCGGCACCCACCGCGTCGAGCAGTTGCGGCGTCAGC
The DNA here is from genome assembly GCA_043755615.1 of Betaproteobacteria bacterium. Classification (GTDB taxonomy): domain Bacteria; phylum Pseudomonadota; class Gammaproteobacteria; order Burkholderiales; family Burkholderiaceae_C; genus Rubrivivax. The sequence goes on along the minus strand of JAYUSP010000537.1, from coordinate 1,912 downwards.
AGCAGCAGCAGCACCGGCCGCTGCTGCAGCGTGCGGCCGATCTCGGCGCGCCAGGCCGAGCCGCCGGCGAGATCGTCCTTGTCGAGGAATACCGCGCCATGGCCAAAAACCCGGCCCAGGTCGCGCGCCAACGCGGTCGCCTTGTCGGCGCCGTCGGCGCTGCGGTAGCTGATGAAGATGCGTGCCGCCATCACGCTATCTTCGCAGGGCCTGGGCGCGGCGCAAGGTCGGTGCCGCGCCGGTGCCGCGCCAGCTCAGGGCAGCAGCTGGCGCGCCTGGATTTCGGCGTGCGTGATGCGCTGCACCTCAACCGCCGTCACCCCGGCGAGAACGCCGAGCTTGAGCGCGGCGACATACGACAGGTCGATCACGCGGCCATCGACGAAGGGGCCGCGGTCGTTGATGCGGACCACCACCTCGCGCCCATTGGCCGGGTTGCGCACGCGCGCAAAACTCGGGATCGGCATCGTGCGGTGCGCTGCGGTCATCGCGAACATGTCGTAGACCTCGCCGCTGGATGTCGCGCGGCCATGGTATTTGCGGCCGTACCACGACGCGCCACCCCGTTCGGCCAGCGTGGTGTCGGCGGTCATCGGCACGATGACTTGCCCGAAGGCCGCATACGGCTTGTTGGGCCCGCCGACGCGGATCGGCTCGATGCGCGGCAGCGCGTCGGGGGTGCGGTCAAGGCCGGCCGGCACCACCGTCGGCGGGCCGTCACGATCGGCGCCTGGCACGGCGGCAGTGATATCGCGGGCCGATGAGCGTGCTGTGGGTGCCGAAGCACAGGCCGTGAGTATCAGAGGCGCGGTCAGCAGCGCGGTCGCAAGTGCGGTTGAAAGCGCGGTTGAAAGTGCGGTCGAACCGACGGCACGATCAAGCGCCACTACCAACGCTGCGCGCCGGCACGGCATCCACTTCAAGGCTTGGCCTTCTGCGCGTGCACCAGCTCGATCCTTTCGCGGCGCTCGAGCTTGCCGGCCCAGTTGGTGGTCTCGATATCGATCGCCACCGGGTGGCCGAGCTTGGGCGAATACCAGACGGTGCGGTTCCAGCGCCCGCTGCCTTTGCCGGCGCTGCTGGTTTCGTAGTACCAGCCGTCGCCGTGGATCGGCACGACATCAAATTTGCCTGCCGGCAGCTCGATCGATCGTGGGCGGCCGACACTCATGTCGCCCTTCCATTCGATCTCGCCCTTGCGGTCGGGTCGGTTGTAGAACTCGCGGAAGTTGACGTCCCGGCTCTCGCCGCGTTTGGGGTTGTTCCACCAATGGTCTTCGAAGGGCTGGAACTCCTGGCGCCCGTTGGGCGTGATGCGGCTCACCGTGCGGCCCTGCGGGTCAAGCTGCAATTGCGAGCCGTTGGCGTTGAGCATGCCGTCCTGCAGCACCTCGTCGATGGCCTGCACAAACGAGCCCGCGACCTGGCCCTTCCAGCCGTCGACAACGCGGTAGGTGAAGGTGTCGCCCTGCGCATAGCCAAATTCGTTGACCTTGGGCGTGAAGACCGGGCGCTCGCCCTGCGTCTGCCGCTGCGTACGCGAGTCGGCAGGGATGTCGAACAGCGGCGCCGACGGGCGTTGTGCGGCGGCTGGGTTGGCGCGTGCGACAACGGGTTCGGTCGGCAGCGGGGCGGGTGGCACAACCGCCGCGGGGGCTGCAGGCGCGGGTGCCGCTGCCGCTGACGTTGGCCGGGCGGCCGCGAGCGGTGTGGCGCGCGCAGCGATATTGCCTGCCGCCTGCGCCGCGCCGGCAGCGACCTGCGCCGCCGTCGACACCGCGGCCAGCGTGGCGGCCGCTTCAGCGGCCTTGGCTGCGATGGCCGCCGTCGCCACGGTGGTTGCCGCCGCGGTGGCCACGTCCATCGCGGCGTTGGCCGCGCGTGCAGGGGCCGAAGAGCTTGGCGTCTCCGG
>JAYUSP010000536.1:0-9216 GCA_043755615.1 Betaproteobacteria bacterium | reverse complement strand
CAAAACCCTTGACCTCGGTGACGGTCAGGCCGGACACACCGACGTCGGCGAGCGCCTCGCGCACTTCTTCGAGCTTGAACGGCTTGATGATGGCGGTGATCTGTTTCATCGCGGGCTCCGAAGAATCGTTGGCGGGTGCATTGGCGGGATCGTTGGCAAGGGCATTGGCAGGATCGTTGGCGCAGATTTAAGCACGGAACTTTGACGTGATGGGGTAGCGCCAGTCGCGGCCAAACGCCCGGTGCGTGATGCGGATGCCCACCGGCGCCTGGCGGCGTTTGTATTCGTTGATCTTGATCAGGTGCGTGACCCGCTCGACATCGGCGCGCGCAAACCCTTCGGCGACGATGGCCTCGACACTCTGGTCTTCTTCCATGTAGCGCGCCAGGATCGAATCGAGCACGGCATAGGGCGGCAGGCTGTCCTGGTCGGTCTGGTCGGGGCGCAACTCGGCCGATGGCGCGCGCGTGATGATGCGCTCGGGAATCACCGGGCCGATGCCGCCCGGGACGCCATCTGCGCGCCGGGTCGGCTGGCGGTTTTTCCATTCTGCAAGTTGATAGACCAGCGTCTTGGCCACATCCTTGATGACCGCAAAGCCGCCAGCCATGTCGCCGTACAGGGTGCAGTAGCCGGTGGCCATTTCGCTCTTGTTGCCGGTGGTCAGCACGATCGAGCCGGTCTTGTTGGACAAAGCCATCAGCAGCGTGCCGCGGATGCGGGCCTGGATATTTTCTTCGGTCGTATCTTCGGCGCGGCCGGCAAACTGCTCGGCCAGCGCGCCGCGGAAAGCATCGAACATCGGCGCGATCGTTATCTCGTCGTAGCGCACACCCAGCCGCTGCGCCATCTCGCGCGCATCGATCCAGGAGATGTCGGCCGTGTAGGGTGACGGCATCATCACCGTGCGCACGCGCTCGGCGCCCAGCGCATCGACGGCAATCGCCAATACCAGCGCCGAATCGATGCCGCCTGACAGCCCGATGATCGCGCCCGGGAAACCGTTTTTGCCGACGTAATCGCGCACGCCGGTGACCAGCGCCGACCAGACCTGCGCTTCGAGCGAAGGTGCAGCGATGACGTCGCCGCGAAGTTGGCCGCCGGACTCGATCTCGACGATGCAGGTCGTGGCCTCGAAGCTCGGCGCACGCGCGCAAACCGCCCCGGCGGCATCCACCGCAAACGACGCACCGTCGAAGACGACTTCGTCCTGGCCACCCACGAGATGCGCATACAGCAGCGGCAGGCCGACCGCACGCGCGCGCTCGGCCATGCGTTGCTCGCGTTCGGCCGCCTTGCCCAGGTGAAAGGGCGACGCGTTGAGCACACACAGCACCTGCGCCCCGGCGTCGCGTGCAGCACGCGCCGGCTCTTCGAACCAGGCGTCTTCGCAGATCAGCAGCCCGAAGCGCAACCCGCCGGCCTCGAAGACGACCGGGCCATGCCCGGCATCGCGGCCAGACAGAAAGTAGCGTCGCTCGTCGAAGACCTGGTAGTTGGGCAGCTCGCGCTTGAAGTAGGTTGCTTGCACCTGGCCGCCGGTCAAAACCGACGCCGCGTTGAAACAGGGCGGCAAGGACATAGACTTGGCTCGCAGGTCGCTCGCGCCGGGTCGCGCAGACGGATGCCCCACCACCAGATGCAAACCCTGCAAGTCCGCAAGATCGATCGCCAACTGACGCAGCGCCGCATCACAAGCGGCCATGAACGCCGGCCGCAACAACAGGTCTTCGGGCGGATAACCGCTCAAAGCCAGCTCCGGTGCGATGACGACCCGCGCGCCGGCGGCATGCGCCTGGCGCGCGGCGTCTGCGATGCGCCTGGCGTTGCCGGCGAGGTCACCGACCGTCGCATTGATCTGGGCCAACGCCACCTTCACCATGAGCGGCCTTGAATGAACGGAGAAGGCAATTTCACTGCCGAAGATTATGTCATCCGGCTTGTCGGCGAACCCGCTGCGATCGACGCTAAAGCCTGGGACGATCTGCTTGCCATTCAGGCGCGGCCAACACCCTTCATGCGGCATGCCTACCTGGCGGCGATGCACAGGTCCGGCAGCGCAACACCGCAGACCGGCTGGACGCCGTCGTTCATCACGGTACACCGCAACGACGCACTCGTCGGCGCTGCGGCGCTCTATCTCAAGGCGCACTCCTACGGCGAATATGTCTTCGACTGGGCCTGGGCCGACGCCTACCAGCGCAACGGCCTGCGCTACTACCCGAAGCTGCTCGGCGCGGTGCCCTTCACCCCCGCACCGGGCTCACGCCTGCTGGCGCTGGATGCCGATGCGCGCGGCGTATTGGTGGCCGCCATCGGCAGCGTCGCGCGTGAGAACAAACTCTCGTCGGCGCACCTGCTCTTCATCGACGATGTCGAGCGCGCCGCTTTCGAGGCCGCCGGCTGGATGATCCGCGAAGGGGTGCAGTTTCACTGGACCCGCGATGCCGCAGCGCCGGCCGCCGACTTCCACGAGTACCTGCAGCGCATGCAGCGCCACAAGCGCAAAAACATCAGCCAGGAGCGCCGCCGGGTCGCCGATGCCGGCGTTACTTTCACGGCCCATGTTGGCGCGCAGATCGACGAGACGTTGTGGGACTTCTTCCACCACTGCTACACGTTGACTTACCACGCCCACGGCGGTGCGCCCTATCTCACGCGTGCGTTTTTCCAGCAGATGGCCGTGTCGATGCCGCAGACCTGGGTGATGTTTGTCGCCTCACGCGCGGGTGTACCGATCGCCACATCGCTGATCGCCGTCGACGATGCCCGCGGCCACGCCTGGGGCCGCTACTGGGGTTGCACCGAACAGGTCCCCTGCCTGCATTTCGAAGCCTGTTATTACCGGCCGCTGGCCTGGTGCATCGAACGCGGCTACCGCAGTTTTGAAGGCGGCGCGCAGGGTGAGCACAAGATGGCACGCGGCCTGCTGCCGGTAAAAACCTGTTCGGCACATTGGCTGCGCGACCAGCGTTTTGCCTCCGCAGTGGCCGACTTCCTGGCCCGCGAAGGCAGCGGCATCGACGCCTATGTCGACGAGCTGCGCGAGCGCAACCCTTTCAAGCCGGGTGCTTGACGCGCCAGTTCGCCATCCCGGTGATGACTTCGGTGCGCGCGCTGTCCAGGCCTTCCCAGCCGATCACCTTGACCCACTTGCCGGCCTCCAGATCCTTGTAGTGCTCAAAGAAATGCTGGATCGTCTTCAGCCGCAGCGGGTTCAGGTCTTCGGGCTTTTTCCACTGTGAGTAGATCGACAGGATTTTGTCGATGGGCACCGCGAGCAGCTTGTTGTCACCACCGGCTTCGTCGTCCATCTTCAGCATGCCCAGCGGCCGGCAGGTCACGACCACGCCGGGGATCAGTGGCACCGGCGTGATCACCAGCACGTCCACCGGATCCCCGTCGTCGGCCAGGGTCTGCGGGATGTAGCCGTAGTTGCACGGATAGTGCATCGACGTCGCCATGAAGCGGTCGACAAACAGCGCGCCGCTCTCTTCATCGACCTCGTATTTGATCGGGTCGGCATTCATCGGGATTTCGATGATGACGTTGAACTCATCCGGCGCGTGGGCGCCCGGCGTGACGTTGTGCAGGCTCATGGCGGGCTCTTCTTGAAGGGTAGTCCGGGATTCTACGAGTGCGGCTTGCCGGCCCCTGACGACACCCCGCAAACGTGGTGCACCGCAGGAAAACACCCAGCCAGAAGCGTCAAGGGTTTCCTGTAGCATCCCGGCGCGCTCAGCCTCTCAAGGAAATGTGGCTTTGCCACTTTCCTTGATCCCCGCGGGGGACGGCCGGCTTCGGCCGGCCTTGGGGCGCTGACGAGCCGGCGTCTGCGCACCGAAGCCCGCTTGGGGTGCCCCGATGCAACGCATTCCAAAACGACAGCCCGACCCACGCAAGGAGTCTTCTCAATGTCCACGATGACGGCGCTCTATATCGCGCTCGGATGCGGCCTGCTGGCCGTGATCTACGGTTTTGTCCAGCGCGGCTGGATCCTGAGCCAGGATGCGGGCAATGCCCGCATGCAGGAAATCGCAGCCGCGATCCAGCAAGGCGCTTCGGCCTACCTGGCGCGGCAGTACAAGACGATCGCCATCGTCGGCGTCGTGCTCGCGATCCTGATCGCAGTCTTTCTCGACCTCACCACGGCGGTCGGCTTCGTGCTCGGCGCGGTGCTGTCGGGCGCCTGTGGCTTCATTGGCATGAACGTCTCGGTCAAGGCCAATGTGCGCACCGCGCAGGCCGCCACCAAGGGCATCGGCCCGGCGCTCGATGTGGCCTTCAAAGGCGGCGCGATCACCGGCATGCTCGTCGTCGGCCTCGGCCTGCTCGGGGTCAGCCTGTTTTTCATGTACCTCAGCGGCAACGGCAGCGTGCCGGCCGACAAAAACCTGGCCGGCGTGCTCAAGCCACTGCTCGGGTTTGCATTCGGTTCGTCGCTGATCTCGATCTTCGCGCGCCTGGGCGGCGGCATCTTCACCAAGGGCGCCGATGTCGGCGCCGACCTGGTGGGCAAGGTCGAAGCCGGCATCCCCGAGGACGACCCGCGCAACCCGGCGGTGATTGCCGACAACGTCGGCGACAACGTCGGCGACTGCGCCGGCATGGCCGCCGACCTCTTTGAGACCTACGCCGTGACACTGATCGCGACGATGGCCCTCGGCGCTTTGATCGTCACCGCGGCGCCGATGGCTGCGGTGGTCTACCCGCTCCTGCTGGGCGCGGTTTCGATCGTGGCGTCGATCATCGGCTGCTACTTCGTGAAGGCCTCGCCGGGCATGAAAAACGTCATGCCGGCGCTGTACAAGGGCTTGGGTGTTGCCGGCGTGTTGTCGCTGATCGCGTTTTACTTCGTGACCACGATCGCGATGCCGGCTGACGCGCTGGGTGCCGGCACACACATGAAACTCTTCGGCGCCTGCGCCGTCGGCCTGGTACTGACCGCGGCGCTGGTCTGGGTCACCGAGTACTACACCGGCACCCAGTACGCTCCGGTCAAACATATCGCGCAGGCCTCGACCACCGGCCACGGCACCAACATCATCGCCGGCCTGGGTGTGTCGATGCGCTCGACCGCCTGGCCGGTGCTGTTTGTCTGCGCCGCGATCCTCGTTTCGTACAACCTCGCCGGGCTCTACGGCATCGCGATCGCTGCGACCTCGATGTTGAGCATGGCCGGCATCGTTGTCGCGCTCGACGCCTACGGCCCGATCACCGACAACGCCGGTGGCATCGCCGAGATGGCCGAGTTGCCCAAGAGCGTGCGCGATGTCACCGACCCGCTGGATGCAGTGGGCAACACCACCAAGGCCGTGACCAAGGGCTACGCGATCGGCTCGGCCGGCCTGGCCGCGCTGGTTTTGTTCGCCGACTACACCCACTCGCTGGCCGGCCGCGGCATGAACATCAGCTTCGACCTGAGTGATCCGAAGGTCATCGTCGGCCTTTTCATCGGCGGGCTGATTCCTTATCTGTTCGGCGCGATGGCGATGGAAGCCGTCGGCCGCGCAGCCGGCTCGGTGGTGGTCGAAGTGCGCCGCCAGTTTGCCGACGGCGCGATCATGGCCGGCAAGCGCAAGCCCGACTACAGCGCGGCGGTGGACATGCTCACCACCGCGGCGATCAAGGAAATGATCGTGCCGTCGCTGCTGCCCGTGGTGGTGCCGATCGTCGTCGGCCTGACCCTCGGTGCTGCGGCGCTCGGCGGCCTGTTGATGGGCACCATCGTCACCGGCCTGTTTGTCGCGATCTCGATGTGCACCGGCGGCGGTGCCTGGGACAACGCCAAGAAGTACATCGAAGACGGCCACCATGGTGGCAAGGGCAGCGAGACCCACAAGGCCGCCGTCACCGGCGACACCGTCGGCGACCCCTACAAGGACACTGCCGGCCCGGCCGTCAACCCGTTGATCAAGATCATCAATATCGTGGCGCTGCTGATCGTGCCCTTGCTGCCGATGAGCGGCACCGCGCAGGCCCCGGCGCATGGCGCTGCCGCGCCTGCCGCGGTGGTCGCCAAGCCAATGACTTCTGACGCACAACCGCCCGCCGCGGTCGCCAGCACAGCCGCTGCTGCCGCCCCGGCCGCGTCAAAATAACCGTCGATTGAAAGGGAGACCCTCATGGCTCAGATGATGTTTTACGAACGCCCGGTCGCGCTCAACCGCGAGCGCCACAAGGGCTTGAAGCTCGAAGCGGTGGCTGGCCACTTTGCATTCGCCGCGAAGACCAACGCCTTGCCGATCGCGAGCACCGAGTTCGCCGAGGCCGCGCGTGATTACCCGATCGTCTTTGTCGGCGAAGAAGGCGGCCCGTTCAACGTCGCCGCCCTCGTTGGCCTGCAAGACAACGTCAACCTGATGGTCGGCGCCGACGGCGTCTGGTCGGCGGGCACCTACGTGCCGGCGTTTGCGCGCCGCTACCCGTTTGTGCTCGCCAAGACCGACAACGAAGAGCGCCTGACGGTGTGCATCGACGAGGTTTATCCGGGCCTGAATACCGAACGCGGCGAAGCCCTGTTCGACGGCGAAGGCAAGGAAACCGCATACCTGAAGCGCGTGCTCGAGTTCCTGCAGCTCTTCCACAACGAAGCCCAGCGCACGACGACCTTTGCGACGCGGCTCAAGGAGCTCGGCCTGCTCGTGCCCAAGGTCATCAACGTCGAGCGCAAGGGCCAGAAGCAGGCAATGCGCGGCCTGTGGATCGTCGACGCCGCGCGCTATCGCGCGATCGACGATTCGCGCGCCGCAGAGCTCTTCCGCTCAGGCTACCTGTCGTGGATCGAGGCGCATCTGATCTCGCTCGGCAGCCTCGGCCGGCTGGTCGCGCGCATGGACGCGCAGACCCAGGTCGTCGACGAAAGCGGCCCGGTCGAAGCCCCGGCGAATTGACGGCCCCAAGGCCGCCGCGGTGCGGCGACCGCCATCCCGCTTGCAGGCCGGTTGGCCTTCGCCAGCCACAAAGCCCCTTTCGGGCCTTTGTGCGCGGGCTCAGCCCCCCGCGGGGATCAAGGAAAGTGGCAAAGCCACATTTCCTTGAGTGTCTAGATCTGACTGCGCAGCTGCGGCCTAGAGCCCGGGCAACATCGCCCGGCACTTGACCCCACCCGGCAGCGCGTTGTTGCCGTTGGGCAGGTCAAGCCGGATCTGGAAGGTGCCGCTTGCCGCATCGACAATGCGGTCGACCGAGGTCACCGTCGCCGGGTAGCGCCCGGCAAGCGGCTTCTCGGGTGTCACGTCGGCCTTCATGCCGGACCTGACCTTCGGATACAGGCTCGCCGGCAGCACGACCTTGACCCGCAGCGGGTGGGTCTGCGCGAGCTTCAGGATCGCCGCTTTTGACTCACTCGCATCGGCAAGCTCGCCGGCGTGCATACCCTGCTCGACGACCACGCCATCGATCGGGCTGCGCAGCACCCGCTGCCCGAGCTGCGCCGTGGCGTAGCTGAATTCAAGGTTCGCCAGCGATTTGTTTTCGCGCGCCGTCACCGCCTCGGCCAGCGCGACGGCACGCTCGGCCTCGGCATCGTCGCGCTCCTGCACCGAGGTAAATTTTTCCTCGGCCATCTCGGTCTTGCGCTTGAGCTTGCGCTCGGAATGCAGCACGCGGCTGTCGGCAAGCTGTACCGGGCCGGACATGGCGGAGCGGAATTTCGCCAGGTCCACCGCCGCGCGCTCGACGGTCGATTCCAGCGTCACCAGGACCATGCCCTTGCGCACCACGCTGCCGCGCTCGGCATGCACCTTCTCGATCAGGCCCGATACGGGGCTGCGCACGTCGATTGTCTGCGAGGCTTCGATCAGGCAGTCGAACTCGGCCGCGGCGGCAGGCGCCCCCAATATCGCGAGGGACGCGGCCAGCGCGGCCGCCAGCGCAACCGGCATCGGCATCGGCATCGGCACTGGCGCCGGCACTGGCACCAGCTTGTATGAAACGTTAGCGATCTTCATTCCGGGAGTCCTGCAAAAGCGAGCTGGTCGCGCATGACGCGGTCGTGGCGCATCGTCGCACGCCGCTGCGCGGCGTTGTTGCTTTCGGCGCCTGCCTGCACAAATCGGCGCAGTGCCGTCGCCGCCCAGGCCGGCGCGGCGCCGGGCCAGCGCCGCGTCAACATGCCGGCCAGCGCCGAGGCGTGCAGTTGCACGATCTCGTCGTCGAGCGCGACGATCGCGCGGCACGAGCCGGCATCACCCTGGCGCGCGCCGCGGCCGAACAACTGGCGGTCGATGCGCGCCGATTCATGCCATTCGCTGAGCACCACATGCAGGCCACCCGCCGCGGCAACGCCAACGCCGAGCACGATATCGGTGCCGCGGCCGGCCATGTTGGTGGCCACGGTCACCGCGCCGGGCTGGCCGGCAGTCGCGATCAGCTCGGCCTCGTCGGCATCGTGCAGCGCGTTGAGCAGCCGGTGCGGGACGCCATCGGCGGCGAGCGCCGCGCCGATCGCCTGCGATGCCCACACCGAGCGGGTGCCGACCAGCACCGCCTGGCCGCGCCCAAGTGCGGCGCGCACATCGGCCACGATGGCGGCTTCCTTGGCCGCGCGATCGGGCAGCAGCAGCGTGGGCAGCGTGATGCGCTGACACGGCCGGTTCGGCTCGACACGCGTGGTGCGCACCATGTACACCGAACCGAGTTCGCGCGCGACTTCGCGCAGCGTGCCGCTCATGCCCGACAGGCGCAGGTAGCGCGCAAAGAAGGCCTGGTAGGTCAGCCGCGCGAGCGTGCGGTTCTGCGCCGTGATCGCGCAGCCTTCCTTGGCTTCGACGAGCTGGTGCAGGCCCTGCTCCCAGCTGCGGTCGGCGAGCAGGCGGCCGGTGAACTCGTCGACGATCACGATCTTGCCTTCGCTGACGACGTAGTGCTGGTCACGCCGCAGCACATGCAGCGCGCGCAACGCCTGCACGATGTAATGCTCGCGAACCCATTCGACGCGACGGAATTCATCCAGCGCAATATCCGGCGCGTCCCCATCGGCTTCGCCCGCAGCAAACGTTTCAAGCCAGCGGCGACCGGCGGCCAGCAACTCGGGCACCCGGGATTCGCCGGCAAGCTTGAAATGCCGATCGGCCTCAAGCCGGCCGGCGACCTCGAGCATCGCGCCCCACGCCGCCGGTGAGGCGCCGCTGTCGTGCAGCGCCGACAGGATCAGCGGCGTGCGCGCCTCGTCGATGAGGATGCTGTCGGCTTCGTCGATGATCGCAAAGTGCA
>JAYUSP010000535.1:0-9232 GCA_043755615.1 Betaproteobacteria bacterium | reverse complement strand
TGGTGCCCAGCGTGATCGAGCCTTTCGACGCGCTGCTCGTGAAGGTCGCGGTGACGCCGGTCGTCGCGGCGACACCGTTGATCGCCGACACCAGGTTGCTCAGGTCGTTCTGGTCGGCCACTGCTGCCGAGACGTTCTGGCCATTGAGAACAAAGCTCACGGTGCCGGCTGCCGACAGCGACGAGATCGTGGTGCTGTTGCTGGCGACGGCGTTGATGCCGATGCCCGACGCAGCACCGTTGATCGCCGAGGCGATCGCGTCGGCGCCTGAACTCACCGCGTACGAGATCGCGCTCGTCGAGCCGGCACTGGTAGTCAGTGTCAGATCGGTCTCGACGGCGATGCCGTTGACCGTAGAGCTGCCGCCCGTGACGGTACCGACCACGGTGCCTGCGCTGCCCAGCGTGTGGCTGCCCAGCGACGAGCTGCGGGCATCGGTGATGGATGCGACCGTGATCGTCTGGCCCGAGTTGGCCCCGACCTGAAACGCTTGTGAAGCAAACGAACCGTCGAGCAACTTGATGCCGTTGAACTCGGTTTGCGCGCCGACGCGCTGGATCTCGGCGACAAGTGCCGTGGCCTCGGCCTGCAATGCGGCCCGGTCGGAGGCGCTGTTGCTGGCATTGGCCGATTGCACGGCCAGTTCACGAACCCGCTGCAGGTTACCGCTGACGCTGCTGAGCGCGCCCTCTGCGGTTTGCGCCAGCGAGATGGCGTCGTTCGAGTTGCGTGCGGCCACCGTCAGGCCGCGGATCTGGGTCGTGAAGCGCTCGCTGATCGCGAGGCCGGCGGCGTCGTCCTTGGCGCTGTTGATGCGCAAGCCCGAAGACAGCCGGCTGATGGCGGTGGAAAGATCATTCTGCACGCGGTTGGCATTGCGTTGGGCCGTCAGCGTGGAGATGTTCGTATTGATGGTTTGAGCCATGGTTTGAAAACTCCGTTACAGGTGAAAAGACCCGGTGCTTCCCACGAAGCTTCGACCGGCCCTGCCCACCGTTGCCGATGGACCCCGGGAGCAGGATTTCTGCACCCGTTGGCTCACTTATCGGCCGGCCCCCTTGCAGACTTTAGGGCGCTTGTCAAGCAATGGGTGCCAACAACTTGTGGGACCGGGCGCCCGACCCTTGTAGGAATTTGCCTGACACGGGCCGCCGCGCTGCGCTGACTCAAGCCACGCAGAAGCGCTGATATCGCCCGCCAATTCAGCTGCCTACAGTTCGTTTCACACCGAACCCGATTGCCAACCCAGGAACAAGCCATGAAATCAGAACAAGTTCTCGCCGAGATCCGTGAAGCCAACCTGTCGTACCTGATGCTGGCGCAGAGCCTGATCCGCAGCGACCGCGACCAGGCCCTGTACCGACTCGGCGTGAGCGAAGACACCGCCAGCCTGATCGGCGCGCTGAGCCCGGCGCAGATGATGAAGATCGCCGGCGGCAACACCCTGCTGTGCCGCTTCCGCATGGACGACGATCTCGTCTGGAGCCTGCTCACCAGCCACGGCAAGGGCGCCGCCAACGACAGCGTCAACCGCCTGCACGCCAGCATCCTGATGGCCGGCCGGCATCAAGAAGCCGCTTGAGAAAAAACAAAACGACGACGCCAGGAGACCCCCCTGAATGGCCCGCAACAAAAGCATCCTCACCGAAGCCCGCCAGATCGAGCGCGCGGTGGCCCTGATCCACCTCGGCGCCCGCCTGCAGGTGCTCGAGAGCGAAACCGACCTCAGCTACGAGCGCCTGCTGCGGCTGTACAAGGAAGTCTCCGGCCACAGCCCGAGCAAGGGCCAACTGCCGTTTTCGACCGACTGGTTCATGACCTGGCAGCCGAATATCCACGCCAGTCTGTTCCTCAACATCCACGAGTACCTGAACAAGGTTGCCGAGCTCGACGAGATCGACACCGTGATCAAGGCCTACCAGCTCTACCTGGAGCAGACCCAGGCCCAGGCGCTGGACCCGATGTTGTCGGTGACCCGCGCCTGGCGGCTGGTGAAGTTTGTCGACAATGGCATGTTGACGATGACCAAATGTTCAAAGTGCGGTGGGCATTTTGTGACCCACCCGCACGAGATCGCGCGCCACTATGTCTGTGGCCTGTGTAACCCGCCGGCACGTGCCGGCAAGGGCAAGGCCGGCGGCTCGCTGCGCATCCCGTCGCTGGCCGAACGCGACGCGCGTGAACAACCGCACACGCTGGCGCATTGATCGCGCGTTGATCGCGCACGGGTCAGCTCAGCCGGCTCAAGCCCCGCACCTGACCTGCCGATAGACCAAAGGTCACGAACGGTTTTTTTGCTTGTCTCCTCCTGGCACAGTCCGCTGTGTCTTCAGCGGGCCCCTCGGGGCTCGCTTTTTTTTGGGTTGCTTTTGCTTGCTTTTGCGTGCCCCGGGGCCGGCGTGTCGCGCGCTGCGCTCGCACAAGCAGCGCTGGGAATCTGCCGATGTTCCGGTGCTGTTGTCCCGGCGCGTCCAGCAATACTGCAAGACCCATGCACCACCACCGATCCCGTTGATGCTCGCGGCCCCGAACGCTCAGTGCCGCGCCTTTGTCGGCGTCATTTTCGGCGCCTGGCGCTGGCCCCTACCAGCGCTCGCCGCGTGGTCCGGCGCCTGGCTGTGCCATGCCAGCCTGATCGCGCTGGTGCTCGACCCGACGCTTGCGTTTTTGCTCAGCGCGCTGCTGCCCGTGCTGTTTGCCGCTCGTGCGCACGGCACCTGGCGCCGCGCCATCGTGAGTGCCGGATTTCCGGTTTCTGCTTTGTTTCTCGGGGTGGGCTTGAGCCTGCCGGCCTGGGCCTGGCTGTTGCCCCTGGCGGCCTTGGTGCTGGTCTACCCGATGCAGGCCTGGCGCGATGCGCCGATTTTCCCGACACCGGCGGCCGCGCTGCGCGGCCTGGCCGCTGCGCTGGACGGTCTGCCCGCCACGCCGCGAATGCTGGATGCCGGCTGTGGCCTCGGGCATGGCCTGGCTGCGTTGCGCAGCGAGTGGCCGCGAGCGCAGATCGAAGGCCTCGAGCGCAGCGCCGTGATGGCTCTCGTGACCCGCCTGCGCTGCCCCTGGGCGCAGGTGCGCTGCGCCGATATGTGGGCGGCGTCGTGGCGCGACCACGATCTGGTCTATCTCTTCCAGCGCCCCGAGAGCATGGCGCGTGCCTGGCACAAGGTATGCGCCGAGATGGCGCCCGGCAGTTGGCTGGTGAGCCTGGAGTTCGGGGTGCCAGGTGTCGAGCCGGATGTCACGATCGCGGCCGGCGAAGGCGGCGGCGCCAAGCCCGTGTGGGCCTACCGAGTCTCGCCGGCTTGCCGAAATCACGACTCAATCACCGCTGCTGCGCGCCGATAAGGGCTCATGAGCGGCCTGATTGTGGGCGTGGTCGTTGAAAACGCGTGAGCGCCACCCACGCAGCCTTGCGCAGATCTTCGCCGCCCGCCCATCGAGTCAAGCCCGTCCGCCACCACCCGCACTTCCAGCACCGCAGCGCACACCATGTTTGTCCTGATCGGCTGGGCCATCGCGATGGTCTGCATCTTTGGCGTCTACATCGCGCACGGCGGCAATATCGGCGTCGTGTTGAAGGCCTTGCCGTTCGAGATGACGACGATCCTCGGCGCTGCGCTCGGCGCCTTCCTGGTGAACAACCAGATGAAGGTCGTGAAGGCCTCGATCGCTGGCATCGGCCAGTGTTTCAAGGGCAGCAAGTACAGCAAGGCGCGTTACATGGAGCTGATGGCGTTGCTCTACGACATCCTGCAAAAGGCGCGCAAAGAAGGCCTGATGTCGATCGAGAAGGACGTCGAGGACCCGCACAACTCGCCGCTGTTCCAGAAGTACCCGGTCGTGGGCAATGACCACCATGTCTCGGAATTCATCACCGACTACCTGCGCATGATGGTCTCGGGCAATCTCAACGCCCACGAGATCGAATCGCTGATGGACAGCGAGATCGACACCCACCACGCCGAGGCGCATGCGCCCGTTGCGGCGATCGCGCGCCTGGCTGGCGGCCTGCCCGCCTTTGGCATCGTCGCGGCGGTGCTCGGCGTGGTCAATACGATGGGCTCGGTCGGCCAGCCGCCGGCGGTGCTCGGCGGCATGATCGGCTCGGCGTTGGTCGGCACCTTCCTGGGCATCTTGCTGGCCTACGGTTTTGTCGAGCCGCTGGGCGGCCTGCTCGAACAGAAGGTCGAAGAAGCCGGCAAGGAATTGCAGTGCATCAAGACCACGCTGCTGGCGAGCATGCAGGGTTATGCGCCGCAGGTCGCGATCGAGTTCGGCCGCAAGGTGCTGTATTCGCCCGACCGGCCAACCTTCGCCGAGCTCGAGAGCCATGTCAAAGGCAAGAAGTAATGGCCGGCGACGCGAAGAAGCTCCAGCCGATCATCGTCAAGAAGGTCAAGAAGGGTGGCCATGCGGTACATGGCGGCGCCTGGAAGATCGCCTATGCCGACTTCGTGACGGCGATGATGGCTTTCTTCCTGCTGATGTGGCTGCTCGGCTCGACCACCGAAGGCGACAAGAAGGGCATCGCCGACTACTTCAATGCGCCGCTGAAGGTGGCGATGGGTGGCGGATCGGGCGCCGGCGACGCGTCGCATGTGGTCAAGGGCGGCGGGCAGGACTTGAGCCGCGCCACCGGCCAGGTCAAACGCGGCGACAAGGAAGCCAAGCGCGACACCGTCAATCTGCACCAGCTCAAAGCGGAGCAGCAGCGGGCCGAGATCGCGCGACTGGAAGAACTCAAGGAGCAGGTCGAGCGCAAGATCGACAGCAACCCGGCGCTGGCGGCGATGAAGTCGCAGATCTTGCTTGAGATGACCCATGAGGGCCTGCGCATCCAGATCGTCGATGCACAGAGCCGGCCGATGTTCGACAGCGGCAGCGCGGTGGTGCGGGTGCATATGCGCGAGCTGCTGCGCGAGATCGGCGGTGTGCTCGTCCAGGTGCCCAACCGGCTCACGCTGGAGGGCCACACCGACGCCCAGGCGTTTGGTGCCGGCGACAACGCTTACGGCAACTGGGAGCTTTCAGCCGACCGCGCCAACGCCTCGCGCCGCGAGTTGATGAGCGGCGGCCTGGGCGACAAACGGGTGCTGCGCGTGCAGGGCCTGGCGGCCAGCCAGCCGCTGGACACCCAGGACCCGACGGCGGCCAGCAACCGGCGCATCAGCATCATCGTGATGAACCGCGAAACCGAAGACCGCATCTTCCGCCGCCCGCCCGAGTTGGCGCCGTCGCAGGCGCCGGTGACGCTGCCCGCGCCGGTAGCGGTATCGCTATCGGAACCGGCACTGGCACCGGCAATGCTGCCGCTGTCGACCTCAAGCCCGGTGGCCGGGGGCCGATAAGTTCAACACGCCCGCACGACCGAACGACCGCACGCGCACCGCACCCACACCGCACACACCGGCGCGCTCCGCAGACCGCTGTCAACGGGCCCGATTTTCTGCATCACCCGAGGGCCGACATGAGCATCAACACCGAACTGAAGTTTCTCGTCGTCGACGACTTTTCGACGATGCGCCGCATCGTGCGCGGGCTGCTCAAGGAGATGGGTTGCACCAACGCCGAAGAGGCCGAAGACGGTGCAGCGGCGCTGGCCATGCTCAAGGCGCAGGCCTTCGACGTCGTCATCTCCGACATCAACATGCCCATCATGAACGGCTTCGACTTGCTCAAAGCGGTCAAGGCCGACGACACGCTCAAACATCTCCCGGTGTTGCTGGTCACCGCCGAGGCGCGCAGGGAAGACATCGTGATGGCCGCGCAGATCGGTGCCGCGGGTTATATCGTCAAGCCGTTCACCAAGGCGACGCTGGAAGAAAAGGTCCAGAAGATCCTGCAAAAACAGGCCGTCGTGGCTTGAACTTCAAGGGGCCTATCTTGATCATGGATTTTGCCGAAACCCGGGCCCCTGCTGCTGCCAACGAGGCGACGCCGTCAGAGGCTTGCGTCCAGGCCGGAGCGATCACGCGCTGGCTGCCCGACCCCTTGGCACGGCGCGGTGTGATGCCCCAGCTGCAAAGCGCAGTCGATGGCTGCCCGACCTATTTGCAGCAGCGGTAGAGCAAGCCCACGCTGAGCGAGGTCGACGTCGCCCGCGCGCTCAAGGGGCTGGCCGCAGCCGGCCCGAGCAGCGTGCTCACGCCGGCCCCGGCAAAGGCGACCCAGTTTGGGACGAACCCGGTCGACAGGTTCACGCCCACTGCTGCCGCGCGCAGCCCGGCGCCGGGCCGGTAGGCGGCGATGCCGGTGCGTGCCGACTGCTCGTCGGTGATGCCAAAATGACTGCGCATGTAGAGGCCGTCGCCAGCCTGCACACCGGCGCCAAGCGACCACTCGCTGCGTGCGCCAAAGCGTTGCCGATAGGCCAGGTCGAGCCCGGCGAGCGCGCCACCGCGCTTGCCCAGCAGATCGTGGGAGACATACCCGCCGGCCTGCCAGTGGGGGCCCCAGGTATAACTTGCGTAGATGCGGCCGCGGATGGTGCGCTCGATATCGGGCAGGCCCGCCAGCCGTAACGATGACGAAGCGCGGCGCCCGGAATCAACGCGCAACCCGGCCCCCACGCGCCAGCGATCGCTGCGCAGCAGCTCGGCCGTCGCGCCCGGGCCGGCGACCTCGGCCGCGACATCGCCACCGATGCCCGCGCGCGAGGTGCTGATGCGAAACCGCCCCCATTGGTAGGCCGCCACCGGGCGTGCCTTGATGGAATTGCGGTCCGACCCCGGGTACTCCGCACCCGAGAGCAGGACCATGCCGAGCACATAACTGGTGCCGTTGCCGTTGGCTGCCGGCGCTGGCGCCGATGGTGATGGTGATGGCGAAGGCGAAGACACG
The DNA here is from genome assembly GCA_043755615.1 of Betaproteobacteria bacterium. Lineage (GTDB taxonomy): Bacteria > Pseudomonadota > Gammaproteobacteria > Burkholderiales > Burkholderiaceae_C > Rubrivivax. Next base: position 2,392 of record JAYUSP010000535.1, on the reverse strand, counting down.
GCGCTGTCCGGCGGCAAGACCTGCGCGCCGGCGGCGCGGCCGAGCAGTGCCAATAGACAGCTCAGCAGGCAGATCAACAGTGTTGGGGGCCGGTGCATGCGCGCCAGCATCGCCGATCCCGCTGAAGCGGTGATGAAGTCCGGCCGCCTTGGCCGGGCCGGGCGCGCGGCGCAGCATGTAAGAACGGTCGCTTTTGGCCCGCTTATCGGCCTCAAGTTCAGGCCCGGCCCCGGCACCATCCGGCAGCAACTTTGCATGGCGTCACCAACGCCCTAGCCCCCCATGGCCGAGCAAGCGTCCGCCCAGGACCGCACCCTACCCGCCAGCGAACGCAAGATCACCAAGGCCCGTGAAGACGGCCAGGTGGCGCGTTCGCGCGAGCTCGGCCACTTCGCGGCGTTTTTTGCCTGCGGCATCGCGCTCGTCGCGGTCGCGCCGCAGGCCGTGGGCTGGTTGCGTGATCTGGTCGGCGCCGGCCTGCGCTTCGACGCCAGCCTGCTTTCCGGCCCGCAGCCGATGGTCGAGCGGCTCGGTGCGCTGGGCCTGCAGTTCATTCAGGTCGTCGCGCCGATTGGTTTGCTGACGGTCTTGATTGCGCTGGCCAGCGGGGTTGCTGCCGGGGGCTGGAATTTTGCGATCAAGGCGATTGCACCGACCTGGCAGAAGATCAGCCCGCTGGCCGGCCTGGGGCGCATGTTTTCGCTGCAACAGGTCGGCCTGTCGCTCAAAGCCTGTGCGCTGGCGCTGATGCTCGGCCTCATCGGCGCGCTGTTCCTGAAGGCCAATCTGCCCCGTTTCATGGACATGCTGGCGATGCCGCTGCCCGCAGCGCTGGCCCATGCCGGTGACCTGGTCTGGGCCGGGCTGGTGCTGCTGCTGCTGGCGCTTGGCGCCTTTGCGTTGGTCGACGTGCCGTTGCAGCGTTTTTTGTGGCTCAAGCGCCTGCGCATGAGCCATGAAGAAATGAAGAAGGAACTCAAGGACGTCGAAGGCAATACCGAGGTCAAGTCGAAGATGAAGCTGCGCATGCGCGAGATGGCCAATCGCCGCATGCTCAGCAACGTGCCCAGGGCCGACCTGGTGGTCATGAACCCGAGCCACTTTGCGGTCGCGCTGCGTTACGACGAAAGCACGATGGGCGCGCCGCGTGTGATTGCCAAAGGCGCCGACCTGATGGCGATGCGCATCCGCGATGCCGCGCGCGCGCACAAGGTGCCGGTCTTGCAGGCGCCGCCGCTGGCGCGTGCGCTGTACGCCCATGCCGAAGTCGACCGCGAGATTCCGGCGGCGCTGTTTGCCGCCGTCGCCCAGGTGCTGGCCTGGGTCTACCAGTTGCGGGCGTCGATGGCCGGGCCGGGTGTGCCGGCGCCGCAGACCCCTGACCCGCAAGTGCCGCCGGGGCTGGACCCGGGCGTGCGTACCAGCCCCGCCGCGGAAACGATGGAATGAATGAATTGAATGACCCAACCGAAGGGCTGATCTGAATGAATGAATGGATGCGCAGGATCGACACGCTGATCGGCCCGCGCGCCGGCGTGATCAAGGCGCTGACGGCGCCGATCTTCATCGTCATGGTGCTGGCGATGATGGTCCTGCCGTTGCCGCCGCTGGTGCTGGACCTGCTCTTCACCTTCAACATCGCGATGGCCCTGATGGTCATGATGGTCGCGGCCAACATGACGCGGCCGCTGGACTTTGCATCGTTGCCTTCGGTGCTGCTGGTGACGACGCTGATGCGCCTGTCGCTCAACGTCGCCTCGACACGTGTGGTGCTGCTCGAAGGCCATACCGGCCCGGGTGCGGCGGGCCAGGTCATCGAATCGTTTGGGCACATCCTGATCGGCGGCAACTACGCCGTCGGCCTGCTTGTCTTTGCGATCCTGGTGGTCATCAATTTCATCGTCGTGACCAAGGGCGCCGAGCGCATCGCCGAGGTTGGCGCGCGTTTCACGCTGGACGCGATGCCGGGCAAGCAGATGGCCATCGACGCCGATCTGAACGCCGGCCTGATCGACGAAAAAGAAGCGCGCAAGCGGCGCGCCGAGGTCGGCGAAGAGGCGGACTTCTTTGGCTCGATGGACGGCGCGAGCAAATATGTGCGCGGCGACGCCGTGGCCGGCCTGCTGATCCTGTTCATCAACATCATCGGCGGCTTTGCGATCGGCATGCTGATGCATGACCTGTCGGCCAGCGAGGCCGCGCGCAGCTACATCCTGCTTGCCATCGGCGACGCGCTGGTGGCGCAGATCCCGGCGCTGCTGGTCTCGGTATCGGCGGCGATGGTCGTCTCGCGGGTCGGCAAGGAACATGATGTCGGCACCCAGATCCGGCAGCAGGTGTTTGACAAGCCGCTGGCGATCGGCGTCACCGCGAGCATCATCGCCGCGCTCGG
>JAYUSP010000534.1:0-9238 GCA_043755615.1 Betaproteobacteria bacterium | reverse complement strand
CCGGGCGGCTTGTCGGGCGGGCGATCAGCGCAGAAACAGTCTGTACACCGGGTTGTCGGTCTCTTCGACAAAGGGGTACGCGAGGGTTTCCAGGAAGTCGGCAAACGCGGCGTCGTCGCTGCGCGGCACCTGCACGCCGACGAGGATGCGGCCGTAGTCGGCGCCTTGGTTGCGGTAGTGGAAGAGGCTGATATTCCAGCCCGGATGCAGGGCTGACAGAAAGCGCATCAGCGCGCCGGGGCGCTCGGGGAAGAGGAAACGGAACAGGCGCTCGTCGGCGGCGAGTTCGGTGCGGCCGCCGACCATGTGACGCACATGTTCCTTGGCCAGTTCGTCGTCGGTCAGGTCGACGGTCGCAAAGCGGTGGCGGTTGAACGAGCGCGCGATGCGCCCGGCCTCGTCGGCACCGGTGATCGACAGGCCGACAAATACATGCGCCTGGGCGGCGTCAGAGATGCGGTAGTTGAACTCCGTCACCTGGCGCTGGCCGGACGCACCGATGAGTTCACAAAAGCGCTTGAACGAGCCGCGCTCTTCGGGGATCGTGACCGCAAAAAGCGCCTCGCGACGCTCGCCAAACTCAGCCCGCTCGGCGACGAAGCGCAGGCGGTCGAAGTTCATGTTTGCGCCGCAGGTGATGGCGATCAGGGTCTGGCCTTTGACCTTGTGCGTCTGGGCGTATTGCTTCAGCGCCGCGACGCCGAGCGCGCCGGCGGGCTCAAGAATGCTTCGTGTGTCCTGGAAAACATCCTTGATCGCGGCGCAGACCTCGTCGGTGTCGACGACGACAAAATCGTCGACGAGCGTGCGGGCCAGACGAAAGGTCTCGACGCCAACTTGCTTGACCGCGGTGCCGTCGGAAAACAGGCCGACATCCTTGAGCAACACACGCTTGCCGGCGCGCACCGACTGCAGCATCGCGTCGGAGTCGGTGGTCTGCACGCCAATGACCTTGATCTCCGGGCGCACCGCCTTGACGTACGCTGCGATGCCGCTGACCAGCCCGCCGCCGCCGATGGCCACGAAGATGGCGTGGATCGGGCCCTGGTGCTGGCGCAGGATTTCCATCGCCACCGTGCCCTGGCCGGCGATCACATCGGGGTCGTCGAAAGGGTGGACAAAGGTCAGGCCCTGTTCGGCCTGCAACGTCAGCGCGTGCAGGTGGGCGTCAGAGTAACTTTCGCCGTGCAAAAGCACTTCGCCACCGAGCGCATGAACGGCATCGATCTTCAGTCGCGGCGTCGTTACCGGCATCACGATCGTCGCCTTGCAGCCGAGCTTGCGCGCCGACAGCGCGACGCCCTGCGCGTGGTTGCCGGCGGATGCGCAGATGACGCCGCGCGCCAGCTGCTCGGCCGAGAGGTGCGCCATCTTGTTGTAGGCGCCGCGCAGCTTGAAGCTGAAAACCGGCTGCTCGTCTTCGCGCTTGAGCAGGACATGGTTGCCCAGCCGGCGCGAGAGCTGTTTGGCCGGCGCCAGCGAAGTTTCCCTGGCCACGTCGTAGACCCGGGCGGTGAGGATCTTTTTCAGATAGTCCTGCGCCGATTGCGCGGCGCGCCGTTCGGCGGCTGCGCCGGAATTTCTCGGCGCGCTGGTGGCGCTGGTGGCGCTGGGGTTGCGGGCTGGGCCAGGCATTTGGGGTCGGTAGGCCGAGTGGCGCGGGCGGGTGCGGGGGCCGGTGTGGGGGTGGGTGTGGGGGCGCCGGATGATACGTGGCGCCTCGCACCGCCGAAGGGCCGGCACCTCGTCCGGCGGCACGCGGCCGGCGGCGTGGCGGGCGTCGCAGCCGGCGCGGCACAATCGCCAGCAACCTCACCCACAGCGGCCATGTGGCCACCCCGACACGATGGAATGCACCGTTCACTGGCTGCCGCAGACCGGCATGGGCTTCGCCGCCGAGACCGGTAGCGGGCACCTGATCACGATGGACGGTGCCGCCGACGGCGGCGGACGCGACCTGGCACCACGGCCGATGGAAACGCTGCTCGCTGGCGCTGGTGGCTGCACCGCCTACGACGTGGTGCTGATCCTGCAGCGCGGCCGCCATGTGGTCACCGGCTGCACCGTCAAACTCAGCGCCGAGCGCGCGCCGACCGACCCCAAGGTGTTCACCAAGATTCACCAGCACTTTGTCGTCGCCGGCAAGGATCTGCCAGCGGCCGCCGTGGCACGGGCGATCGAGCTGTCACACGAACGTTATTGCTCGGCGACGAGCATGCTGGCCAAAACTGCCGCGATCACGAACAGCCACGAGATCGTCGCCGTCTGACGCTTGATCCCGCGCGGCCGCTCGGCGACGGCGGGCCCCGAGGGCGTTCAGACGCGGTGGGCGACGGTGGTCATCACCCGCGCTGCGAGCCGCATCAGCCAGCGCGCCGGTGCGGGGATGTCGGACGCGCCGGCGGCCAGCGCCCGCTGCCCATGATCGGCCTCGTCGACCTTCATCTGCGCCACGATGGCGCGCGATTCCAGGTCGTTGATTGGCAGCCGGTCGAGGTGACCAGCCAGGTGCTGCTCGACTTGGCGCTCGGTCTCGACGACAAACCCCAGGCTCGCCGCGTCGCCCAGGCGTCCGGCGACCAGTCCGAAGGCAAAAGCCCCGCCGTACCAGAGCGGATTGAGCAGGCTCGCTCGCGCGCCGAGCTGGTCAAGTCGGACTTGAGTCCAGGCCAGGTGGTCGGTCTCCTCGCGTGCAGCCTGTTGCATCTGGTCGCGGAGGGCGGGGCTGCGCGCGGTCAGGGCCTGGGCCTGGTATAGCGCCTGCGCGCAGACCTCGCCGACCTGGTTGACACGCATCAGCGCGCCCGACAGACGGCGTTCGTTGGCGTCCAGCGCCGGCGCATCGGGGCGACGATGCGCGCCCGGGCACGGGCGGGCAGCGCGGGCCGGCGCAAAAACCGTGCGCAGGGCGTTGTCCAGGCTGGTCAGTAATTGGTCGGCTGTCATCGTCGGCGGGCAGGATAGCCGATGCACGGGGGCAACCCGACCCCTGGCCGCTGGCGGCCGCTCGTTGTTGCCAGACAACATGGAAATGCGTTTTGCGGGTCAAGGCTTTGCATCCCGGCGGCCCCTCTGGTGCAATACGTTTAACTTCCGCAGAGGAGGTTGGCCTGATCGGCATCCACAGGGTGTCTCGGGTGCACCCTTGATCGGGATGTCTTGTTCAACCTAGGAGATAGTTGCAATGAAAAAATCCTTGCTTGCCCTCGCCGCGCTCGGCGCGTTCGCAGGTGCAGCGTTTGCCCAATCGTCGGTCACCATGTACGGCCTGATCGACGCCAACGTCGGTAAAGACATCGGCAGCGCGCAAAAGCGCATGGGCCAGGGCGCTTCGTCGCGCCTGGGCTGGCGTGGTGTTGAAGATCTGGGCGGCGGCATGCAGGCCTTCTTCCAGATGGAGAATCGTTTCACCCCGAACAACGGCGTGATGAACGGTGGCGCTGGCGTGCCGAACGGCTCGCCGACGACGCAGTTCCAGGCCCGCTCGTATGTTGGCCTGCGCGGCGGTTTCGGTGAAGTCCGCCTGGGCCGTGAGTACAACGGCGCCTTCTTCCACGGCGAAGTCATGGGTGACGCCTGGGGCTGGGACACGGTCGCTTTCCCGATCTTCGGCGGCGTGATGCGCTCGGCGGTTGCCCAGCACACCAACGTGAACAACTCGATCACGTACAACTCGCCGAATATGGGCGGTTTTTCGTTCACCGGCCAGATCGCTGAGTCGAACCAGAACTGCGGTACCAAGGCTTGGGCTGCCAACGCCACCGGCTTCACCTTTGGCAATTGCGCCGATCGGCCGAAGTCCTTTGGCGTGTCTTACGCCGCGGGCCCATTTGCGATCCGTGTGGGCATGAACAACCCGGGCAACGTGAACGACAACTGGACGTCGATCAACAGCCAGTACAACTTCGGCGCGTTCAAGCTTTGGGGCTTTATGGGCACCGGCAAGGACACCACCAACGCCAAGCACAAGGCCTACGTCCTGCAGGCTACCGTGCCGATGGGCGCTGGTGAGTTCCGCGCCGGTATGTCCAAGCGCAGCGTCGCTGGCGTGACCAACGTCTCCGGCCTGGGTCTGGCGTATTTCTACTCGCTGTCCAAGCGCACCACGCTGTACACCGACTTTGCGCGCAACAGCAAGGCCACGACCGAGAAGTCGGGCTACGACTTCGGCGTCAGGCACACGTTCTAACTGGCCTGAGCGGCCCGCCCTCGCGGCGGGCTGAACTTCTTGCCAAGACAAGCCGCCCCGCGAGGGGCGGCTTTTTTGTGGGTGCGACACGGGCCTCTTTTGTGACCCTTCCGATTTCACGCGGTTTCAAGTTCGCTGCGCCGGTGGCTGTCGCGCTGGCGCTGGTCGCCTGCGTGTCGCCGCCGCCGACAACGCCTTCGCCGCCTGCGTCGGAGACGGGTGCCGACGCCTGGCACGCCGTGACGCTTCCCGGCAAGCGCGTGACGCACTACGCGGCGACGCACAAGGCCGGCCGATGGGCCGTCGCGGCGCAAGCCGATCGCTCGGCGAGCATGTGGCGGCGTCGCGTTGATATCCCGCATGACCAACTCGGGCGGGTCAAGCTGTCCTGGTGGGTCGATCAGTTGAACCCAGCGGCCAGCGTGACCGACATCGACACCGAGGATGCTGTCGCGCGCGTTGTGTTTGCGTTCGAAGGTGACCGCAGCCAGCTGTCACCGCGTACCCGCGCGATGTTCGACCTGGCGCAACTGCTGACCGGCGAGGCGCCGCCCTATGCGACGCTGATGTATGTCTGGGATACCCGTGCCGAGCCGGGCACGGTGATCGTCAACCCGCGCAGCGACCGCATCCGCAAGATCGTGCTCGACTCGGGCAACCAACAGCTTGGCCAGTGGCGTGACCACCAGCGCGACCTCGCCGCCGACTTTCAGCGTGCTTTTGGCGAAGCGCCAGGCAAACTGGTCGGCATCGCGTTCATGACCGATGCCGACAACACCGGTACGACATCAAAAGCCTGGTATGGGCGCGTCGACGTCGGACCGAACGCGGCGCCGCGCTAACACAGCCTGACCGCGATACCAACGCGGCGTCGCTTGGGTTTCCCCGGCTGCGGCGACGGCGTGATTTGACGATGATGCGGCTGCTGCGCGTGCGCACGCGCGTACGCATACGCTTGGCAACCGCTGTACGCCCGCCCGGCCTCGACGCCGCGGTCCGGGCTCCGAACCACCACCATCGAACCGACCGCAATCCGCGGCCCTGATGCTCGTATTTATTCTTCGCCGCCTGGCCCAGGCCGTCATCGTGATGCTGACGGTCGCCTTCCTGGCGTTCATGCTGTTCCAGTATGTCGGCGACCCGGTGACCAACCTGCTCGGCCAGGATGCCACGCAAGAGCAGCGCGACCAGTTGCGTCGCGACCTCGGTCTGGACCAGCCTTTCCCGGTGCAATTTGCCAAGTTTGTCGGCAATGCCGTCAGCGGCGAGTTTGGCTTGAGCCTGCGCCAGGGGCGCAAGGTGTCGCAGTTGATCGTCGAGCGTTTTCCGGCGACGCTGGAACTCTCGCTCGCCGCCGCGGTGATCGCGCTCGGCGTCGGCATTCCGCTCGGCGTCTACGCCGCATTGCGGCGCGGCACGTTCGGGTCGCAGTTGGTGATGACGGTGTCGCTGCTCGGGGTGTCATTGCCGACCTTCCTGATCGGCATCCTGTTGATCCTGTTTTTTGCGGTGATGCTGAAGTGGCTGCCGAGTTTTGGCCGCGGCGACACGGTCGCGCTCGGCGCCTGGACGACCGGTTTTCTGACCGTCGACGGCTGGAAGCACATCGTGCTGCCCGCGGTCACCTTGTCGGTGTTCCAACTCGCGCTGATCCTGCGCCTGGTGCGCGCAGAGATGCTCGAAGTGCTGCGCACCGACTACATCAAGTTCGCTCGCGCCCGCGGGCTGCCCGACCGCGCGGTGTACTTCGGGCACGCGCTCAAAAATACGCTGGTGCCGGTGATCACGATCACCGGCCTGCAGCTCGGCGGCCTGATCGCTTTTGCGATCGTCACCGAAACGGTGTTCCAGTGGCCCGGCATGGGCCTGCTGTTCATCCAGGCGGTGCAGTTTGCCGACATCCCGGTGATGGCCGCCTACCTGTGCCTGATCGCGCTGATCTTCGTCATCATCAACCTCAGCGTCGACCTGCTGTACTTTGCGGTGGACCCGCGCTTGCGCATCGAGAAGTCCACCGCGGGGCATTGAGACCATGAGCACGATCATTCCCGAAGCGTCGGCAGCGCCGGGCGCACCGCCAGCGCCGGGCGCGCTGGCACGTTTTTTCGACGGTGATATCTGGCACAGCTTTCGCAGCTCGCCGGTGGCGATGCTGGCCGCCGGCATCGCGCTGGTCTGCCTGGTCGCTGCGCTGGGCGCGAACTGGATCGCGCCGCACAACCCTTTTGACCTGGCCACGATCGAACTCGGCGACGCCCGGCTGCCGCCGGCCTGGGAAGACGAAGGCAAGCGCCGCTATCTGCTCGGTACCGACGACCAGGGCCGCGACCTGCTCTCTGCCGTGATGTACGGCGCGCGCATCTCGCTGTTTGTCGGCCTGGCGTCGGTGGTGTTGTCGGTCGTGGTCGGTGTCAGCCTGGGCCTGCTGTCGGGTTTTGCCGGCGGCACGATCGACGCTTTCATCATGCGGGTGTGCGACGTGATGCTGTCTTTTCCGTCAATCCTGATCGCGCTGTTGATCGACGGCGTCGGCCGCGCGATGTTTCCTAACGCGCATGAAGCGCTGGCGTTTTCGGTGCTCATCATCGCGATCTCGCTGACCGGCTGGGTGCCCTATGCACGCACCGTGCGCGGCTCGACGCTGGTCGAGCGCAACAAGGAATATGTCCAGGCGGCGCGGGTCATCGGCGTCGCGCCGGTGCGCATCATGCTGCGCCATGTGCTGCCCAACGTGCTCGGCCCGGTGCTCGTGCTGGCGACGATCCAGGTCGGCCAGGCGATCCTGACCGAAGCCACGCTGTCGTTTCTTGGGGTCGGCGTGCCGCCGACATCGCCGTCGCTGGGCACCTTGATCCGCGTCGGCAACGACTTCTTGTTTTCCGGCGAATGGTGGATCACGATCTTTCCCGGCCTGATGCTGGTGATGATTGCGCTCTCGGTGAACCTGCTTGGCGACTGGCTGCGCGACGCGGTGAATCCGCGGCTGCGTTGAAGGCGGGCAAGACATGAGCCTGCCCGGCCGCCCGAAAGGCGAATACCGGAGTGCGCAGCACGAAGGTATACCAGTGACCACCGCACCGCTGCTTGAAGTCCGCAACCTGCGGGTGGAGTTCCCGACGCGACGCGGCACGCTGCTGGCGCTGGACGACATTTCGTTCGACATCGCGCCGGGCGAAATTCTTGGCGTCGTCGGCGAGTCCGGCGCCGGCAAGTCGCTTACCGGCGCCGCGATCATCGGGCTGCTCGAGCCGCCGGGGCGTATCGCCGGTGGCGAGATTCGCCTCGAAGGCCAGCGCATCGACAACCTGCCCTACGAACAGATGCGAGCGATCCGTGGCCGCAAGATCGGTGCAATCTTTCAGGACCCGCTGACCTCGCTGAACCCGCTTTATACGATCGGCCGCCAGCTCACCGAAACGATCCAGACCCACCTTCCGGTCAGCGCCGAAGAAGCGCGCCAGCGGGCGGTGCGGCTCTTGCAGGAAACCGGCATCCCGGCTGCTGCCGAGCGCATCGAGCAGTACCCGCACCAGTTCTCTGGCGGCATGCGCCAGCGCGTGGTGATTGCGCTGGCACTCGCTGCCGAGCCCAAGCTCATCGTTGCCGACGAGCCGACGACGGCGCTCGATGTCTCGATCCAGGCGCAGATCATTTCGCTGCTCAAGCGCCTGTGCAAGGAGCATGGCGCGGCGGTGATGCTGGTCACCCACGACATGGGTGTGATCGCCGAAACCTGCGACCGCGTGGCCGTCATGTACGCCGGGCGGATTGCCGAAATCGGGCCTGTGCACGATGTCATCCATTCCAGTTCGCACCCGTACACCGCCGGGCTGATGGGCTCGATCCCGGCGATGGACGAAGACCGCGAGCGGCTGCTCCAGATCGACGGATCGATGCCGCGCCTGAACCAAATCCCCGCCGGCTGCGCCTACAACCCGCGTTGCCCCAAGGTCTTCGGCCGCTGCCATGTCGAGCGGCCCGATCTGTTTCAGGCAACCAAAACCCGCGCCGCCTGCTGGCTGCATGCGCCGGGAGCGAGGGCCGCTGCATGAACACCGGCAAACCCCTCGTCGAAGTCAACGACCTGGCCAAGACCTTCGATGTCTCGGCGCCCTGGCTGAACCGCGTCGTCGAACGCAAGCAGCGCCAGTTTGTGCACGCGGTGGACGGTGTCAGCTTTGCGATTCAGCGCGGCCAGACGCTCGCGCTGGTCGGTGAATCGGGCTGCGGCAAGAGCACCGTCGCGCGGCTACTGGTCGGCCTCTACGCACCGACACGCGGCCGCGTCGAGTTCGATGGCCAGGACACCGCGACCTTCAGCGACGCGGCCAAGCTGCGTGCGTTGCGTCGGCGCATGCAGATGATTTTTCAGGACCCGTACGCGAGCCTGAACCCGCGCTGGAAAGTCCTCGACATCGTCGCCGAGCCGCTGCGCGAGCATGCGCTGGCGAGCACCGAAGAAGAGCAGCGCGCGCGCGTGGTCGAGTTGCTGTTGTCGGTGGGCCTGGCGGCGGCGGATGTTGAAAAATTCCCGCACCAGTTTTCTGGCGGCCAGCGCCAGCGCATCTCGATCGCACGCGCATTGGCAACGCAGCCGGAATTTCTGGTCTGCGACGAGCCGACCTCGGCGCTCGATGTCTCGGTGCAGGCGCAGGTGCTGAACATCATGAAGGACTTGCAGCGCGAGCGCGGCCTGACCTATCTGTTCATCTCGCACAACCTGGCCGTCGTGCGCCATGTCAGCGACCAGGTCGGTGTGATGTACCTCGGCCGCCTGGTCGAACTCAGCCACAAGGCCGAACTCTTTGCACGACCGCGGCATCCGTACACGCGGATGCTGCTCGACGCGATCCCCGATATCCACATGAGCGGGCGCGCGCGCACGCTGGTGCAGGGCGAAGTGCCGAACCCGCTGAACCCGCCGAGCGGCTGCGCGTTTCACCCGCGCTGTCCGCATGCCAACGCGCGCTGCTCGAGCGAGCGTCCGGCGCTGCAGATGATCGGCGGTGTGCAGATCGCCTGCCACGCGGTCGAAGAAGGCCGCATCCC